>NZ_VRVH01000525.1:0-1756 GCF_008040095.1 Methylobacterium sp. WL6
AGTCGGACGAGGGCGGCGGCGCTGGCCGTCGCCCTCGTCCGACTTCTCCGAGCGCTCGGCACCGGCCTCGCGCGCATCCTCGGCCTCGTCGTCCGCATCGGCCTCGCCGAGGGCGTCCTGCGCGAGCGCCTCCTCGGCGGTCTCGTCCTCGGCCTCCTCGAAGCCGTCGTCCTCCTCGATCTCGGAGATCGGCGAGATCGCCACGGCGCGGATCCCGGTGACCGGGCCCTCGGCGCGCTGGGCCGGCTCGCCGCGATCGAGCTGGTAGGCCGTGGTGGCGCCGAGCCGCTCGTCGGCGGCGATCGTCACGCTGACGCCGAAGCGCATCTCGAGCTCGTGCAGGTGCCCGCGCTTCTGGTTGAGGATGTAGAGCGCCACCTCGGTGCGGGTGCGCAGGATCAGGTTGTGGCTCGACGCCTTGAGCAGCGCCTCCTCGATCGCCCGCAGGATGTGCAGCGCGACCGACGCGGTGGCGCGCACGAAGCCCGATCCGCCGCAATGCACGCACGGGATCGACGAGGATTCGAGCACGCCGGTGCGGATGCGCTGGCGGCTCATCTCCATCAGGCCGAAGGGCGAGATCCGCCCGACCTGGATGCGGGCGCGGTCGTTCTTCAGGCAGTCGTTGAGCTTCTTCTCGACCGCGCGGTTGTTGCGCTTCTCCTCCATGTCGATGAAGTCGATCACCACCAGGCCGGCGAGGTCGCGCAGGCGCAGCTGGCGGGCGACCTCCTCGGCCGCCTCCATGTTGGTGCGCAGCGCGGTGTCCTCGATGTCGTGCTCGCGGGTCGAGCGCCCGGAATTCACGTCGATCGAGACCAGGGCCTCGGTCGGGTTGATCACGAGGTAGCCGCCGGACTTCAGCGTCACGTGGGTCGAGAACATCGCGTCGAGCTGCTGCTCGACGCCATGCTTGGCGAAGATCGGCGTCGGGTCGCGATAGGGCTTCACCACCTTCGCCTGCTGCGGCATCAGCATCCGCATGAAGTCGCGCGCTTCCGCGTAGGCCGCCTCGCCCGAGACCAGGACCTCGTCGAGGTCCTTGTTGTAGAGGTCGCGGATCGCCCGCTTGATCAGCGAGCCCTCCTCGTAGACCAGCGCCGGCGCGGTCGAGGACAGGGTCAGCTCGCGCACGCTCTCCCACAGCCGCATCAGGTATTCGAAGTCGCGCTTGATCTCCGGCATGGTGCGCGAGGCGCCCGCCGTGCGCAGGATCACGCCCATGCCGTCGGGCACCTCCAGCGCCTGGGCGGTCTCCTTGAGGCGCTTGCGGTCGGCGGCCGAGGTGATCTTGCGGGAGATCCCGCCGCCGCGGCCGGTGTTCGGCATCAGCACCGAGTAGCGGCCGGCGAGCGACAGGTAGGTGGTGAGCGCCGCGCCCTTGGTGCCGCGCTCTTCCTTGACGACCTGCACCAGAATGATCTGGCGGCGCTTGATCACCTCCTGGATCTTGTAGTGGCGGCGGTGGCTGCGCGGGCGCTCGGGCAGCTCGCCGAGCGCGTCGCCGTTGCCGCCGACCTGCGAGATCTTCGGCTCGGCGTCGGGATCCTCGTCACCCTCGTCCTCGTCGGACTCCTCGTCGTCGCCGTCCTCGTCCTCGTCGTCCGAATCCTCGTCCTCGTCCTCGTCGTCGGATTCGTCCTCGTCGGACTCATCCTCGGACGCCGCCGGCGCCTCGGCGACGGTGAGGCTCTCGGCCACGGCGACGATCGCCTCGGGGCGCGGCGCCGCGTCGGCGGCCTCGGGAGCGGCCGCA
>NZ_VRVH01000526.1:0-1732 GCF_008040095.1 Methylobacterium sp. WL6
GCGCTGCCCGGGGCGGCGACCCGCGCGTCGGCCGCGTGCGCGAGGGCGACGGCGAGCAGCAGGTAAGCGGTCAATCGGTGGTTGAGCTGAACCAGGGTGACGTTGTCGACGAAGTTCTCGATCCAGGGCCTGACCGAGAACAGCGTCTCGGCCGGCGGGATCAGGGCGCCGTCCATGGTCGGCCAGGTGTTGTGGACGAGACCGGCATGGGAGCCGGCGACCAGGCCGCCGAGGAAGATCTGCGCCAGCACCAGCGCCGGCAGGGCGAGCGCGACCGCGCGCAGGCGGGGTCGGGCCGGGGCGACACTCTCGCTGCGCTCGCCGGCGGCGAGCCAGACGAGGCCCGCCAGGATCAGGCTGGCCATGGTGAGGTGCAGGGCGAGCTTGATCGGCGCCACGGCGGTCATGCCGGGCTGGAGACCCGAGGCCACCATGATCCAGCCGATCGCGCCCTGCGCGCCCCCGAGGATGCCGAGCGTCAGCAGGCCGAGGCCGAGGCGCCGGCTCAGCATGCCGCGCCACCAGAACGCGATCAGCGGCAGGAAGAACACCAGGCCGACGATCCGACCGAGCAGGCGGTGCCCCCATTCCCAGAAATACAGCACCTTGAAGTCCGACAGGCCCAGGCCCTGGTTGAGGATGCGGTATTGCGGCGTGTCGCGGTACTTCTCGAACTCGGTCGCCCAGTCGGCGGCCGAGAGCGGCGGTACCACGCCGGTCACGGGGCGCCACTCGGTGATCGACAGGCCGGACCCGGTCAGGCGCGTCGCGCCGCCGACCGCCACCATCGCGACGACGAGGGCGGCGAGCAGGTAGAGCCACGTGCGGACGGCGCCTTCGCGGCGCGGGGATTCGGCAGGCCTCATCGGGGCGTCGTCGCTCGGATCGGTGACAGGGCGCCACCGGGTTAGGCAAAGCCGGCGCCCGCGGCAACGTCCGGCGTTGCCGCACGCGCGCGGACCGCGGCGGGACGGCGTCGACAGGGCGATCGCGTGAAGCCGCCTGGGGCGGCTTCACGGCGCGAAGAGCGCCGCGCGGAGCGGGGTCTTCAGGACGAATGTCCTGGAGACCGTCGAGCGAAGCGAAAGCCCAAGCCCGCGGAGGCGGGCGCCGGCGATTGAGGCCAGCTGAAAACAAGGGCGATCGCTTTCAGCGATCGCCCTGACGGCGCCGATCCGACGCGTTGCCATCGCCGGCCGCCGGCGCTACCCCCCGGGGCTAGCATCAAGGGAATCGCATGCGCCGCCGCACCCGCACCCTGATCGGGACGATCGGGATCCTGGCCTTCGTCATCGTCTACGCGCCGCTGGCGATGGCGCTGGCCGACAGCCGCATCGCCGAGGCGCCGGCCCTGCTCCAGACCGTGCTCTACAGCATCCTCGGCATCGCCTGGATCTTCCCGCTGATGCCGCTGATCAAGTGGATGGAACGACCGGACCGCTGACGGCGCCCGCGTTTTCGCCGCACTCGGGGGCGAGAAGCGGCCGAACCGCGCCGCTTCGCTCGCAGATGTCCTTCATGCCCCTCCCGAAACCGTCCCCTGCCCTCGCCGGGTTGCTCCTCCTGTGGCTCGGCGGCACCGCCCTGGCCCAGGGGACACCGCGTTCGGTCGGCGAGTGCGAGCGCCTGAAGAACGACCTCGCCTACAACCAGTGCCTGGCGATGTTCGGGCCGGCGGCCAAGAACGTCGCCGGCGGCTACGCGGCGGGCGAGACCCCGCCCGCGCCCGCCC
>NZ_VRVH01000527.1:0-1712 GCF_008040095.1 Methylobacterium sp. WL6
GCGCACGCTGGCGGCCGCCTATCGCGGCGTGGCGCGGTGAGGGTCTCCACGGCACCGAGGGCGGCGCTGCCCCGGGATCGGGGAGAGGCTTGAACCGTAGGATTCGTTCCTATACTTTGGGCGTCGGTACCGAGCGCTTGCGTTCCCGGTCTTGAGAGGCCGCCGAACGGATCGAGGTTCGGTCCATGTCGGGGGTGTCATGAGACTTTTCGTGACCCGCTCGGCATGGAAGCAGGCCTGCAAGGGCAAGATCGCCGCGGGCACGCTCGCCAAGGCCGCCGAGAAGGCCAATCTCGGGCTGGTGGACGCCGAGATCGGCGCTCACCTGTACAAGCAGCACGTCGGCCGAAAGGGCGATTTCCGTGCCGTCCTCTTCCTGGTCACGGACCGGCGATGCGTCGTCCTGCACATCTTTCCCAAGAACGTCCAACCCAACATCAAGGGTGCCGAACTGACGACCCTTCGCGCGTTCGCGAAGATCCTCGCAGATGTCGGCGACGCCGGATTCGAGACGCTTGCCGAAACCCAGGGGTGGAAGGACCTCTCCGATGAGAAGCCCGAAACGGACCTATAGGAGCGATCTGCTTCGATCGATCCACGAGGCCACGAGCGACCTTCACGCCATCGGGGCGATCGACAAGGCGACGCTGCGCCGGTTCGATGTTTCGTGCCTCACGCCCATCGAGCCGCTGCCGCCCGAGAGCATCCGGCGGATCCGCGAACAGGCCAACATGAGCCAGGCGATCTTCGCCAAGGCTCTCAACGTGACGACCTCGCTGGTGAGCAAGTGGGAGCGGGGAGACGCCAAGCCTGGCGGTCCCTCGCTCAAGCTGCTCTCGCTGGTGAGCCACAAGGGCATCGAAGCGATCCTGTAACGCGCCCCGGGCGTGCCGGCCGGGCTGTCCGCGCCGGCGGATCGCTTTCAGCGAGCCGCCCGGATGCGGTGATTCCCGTGAAAACGAAACAGCCCGGCCGCGCGGGCGGCCGGGCTGTCGTCGAGACGCGGGAGGCCGCGGAACTCAGGAGGCGAGGGGGCCGGTCGCCTCGCCGGCGCCCTGGGCTTCCATCGCCTTCTGGCGGTAGAGGCCGACGAAGTCGATCGGGTCGATGTAGAGCGGCGGGAAGCCGCCGTTGCGCACGGCCTCGGCCACGATCTGGCGGGCGAACGGGAACAGCAGGCGCGGGCACTCGATCATCACCGCCGGGTGGACCTGGTCCTGCGGGATGTTGCGCATGCGGAACACGCCGGCATACTTCAGGTCGAAGGCGAACAGCACGTCGCCGTTGATCTTGGCGTCGCCCTCCAGCGTCAGCTCGACCTCGAAGTCGGCCTCGGCGAGCTGCTGCGCGTTGACGTTGACCTGGATGTTGATCTGCGGGCCCTGGCCCTCCTGGGGCTGGAGCGAGCGCGGCGCGTTCGGGTTCTCGAAGGACAGGTCCTTGGTGTACTGCGCGAGCGCGTTGATCGCGGGGGCCTCGTCGGCCTGCCCGTTGCCGTTCGGTGCGGGGGAATCGGCCATGGCGGGTCATCCTTCTCGAAAGATCGAACACCGGCCGCGGGCCGATGGCTACGGGTGACCGCCATGCCTGTGCGGTCGTGGGCAGAGGCGAGGCCGCTAACATGCCCGTTCGATGCGGACAAGCGAGGCGCCGGAGGACGTGCGGGCCCTGCGCCGCCGCCCGGCCGACCGGGTGCCGGCGTCGGGCCCGCA
>NZ_VRVH01000528.1:0-1692 GCF_008040095.1 Methylobacterium sp. WL6
CGCGGGCCCCGTCCCGGCCGGACACGCGCAGCGTCAGCAGACGGCCACCGGCGGCGGCGATGCGCGTCTCGGTGCCGAGCCCGGCGATGCCGGCACGCACCGCGTCGCGCTGCGCGGCCTCGAACAGGGTGTCGAAGCCGGTGCCGACCACCTCGCGGGGATCGCATCCGAACAGGCCGGCGGCGGCCCGGTTCATCGCGACGATGCGGGAGGCCGGGTCGAGGGTGACGACGCCGTCGTCGAGGGCGTCGAGGGTCGCACGCGCGTCCGCGGCGTGGCCGTCGCGAAACGACTGGGCGAGGCGTTCGGCCGCCCGCTCGCGGGCCGGATCGGCCTCGTCGACCACGCGCAGGATCATGCAGGTCGCCGGCTCTCCTCTCCAGGTCGTCGGCCCGCGCTCGATGGCGACCGGACGGCTGCCGCCCTGCGCGGTCTCGACGATGCGCGGGCCGGCGGAGGCGCCGGTACCGGCGACGCGGTCGGCCGGGGCAAGCCCGGGGAACAGGCGATGGAGGCCCGCGGCCTGAAGGCTCGCGAGGTCGGCGTATCCGGTGAGGTCGAGGAGGCGGCGGTTGGCCGCCAGCACCGCGTCGCCGCGGTGGATCAGCATCGAAAGGGGGAGGTCGTCCAGGGGCGGAGCGACGTCGTCCGGCTGCACCGGCGTCTCGGGCTCCGCGACCCTGGGCGTCGGGAACGGCATCACCGCTCCGCCCGCGCCGCGCGCATCCGCGGCGTCGGCCGGGTCCCGGATCTCGTCGTCGCCGGCGTAGCGGGCACCGAGCGCGCGGGCGATCTCGCGGAAGGCCGCGTGCTCGGTCACCGACAGGGCGGCGTCGGCGCCCTCCTGCACCGCGACCGGGCTTTCGCTGGGCGGGCTCTGCTCGACGGGCGCCGGCTCGGAGTCCGGCAGGACCGCGATCGGCGCAGGGGCGGCGTCGATATCTGGCACCGGCGCCGGGCCGCGGGCACCGGACCAGGGATCGCGCGCGAATGGATCGCCGGCCCAATGGCTGCCGAAGCGGGCGGCGGTGATCGTCGCCGGCGGCAACGCGGCCTTGCGGATGTCGGGCAGCGTGCGATCGGCTCCCTCGGAGCCCGGGCCGCCCGCCTCCGCGTCGGGCGGGGAGACGGCGTCGGGCAGCTGGGGATCGGGAACGGGGACGACCGGATCCGGACCGGCTTGCGCCGCATCGGTCGGGGGTTCCAAGGCTGCCGACGGTGCAATCACCGCGCGCACCACGCCGTACCCGCCCAATCCCGAGAACGTGTCGCCGCTGCGGCCGAGGCAGGCGCCGGACAGGTCGAGGGCGAGCGCACCGATCGGGCCGGCGTCCAGCACGGCCGGCAGTGCCCGAAACGTGCGCCGGGATCCGACCGCGGCGAGGAACGCGTCTGCATCGCGCAAGCGGCCGGCCCCGGCGAGGTCGGCCCAGCTGTGCCCGACGAGGCGCGGCGCGAGCGGCCCGAACGATGCCCCGGAGATCGTCGCGAGGCGGTCCGCGGCATCGCTCCGCCAGACGAAGCGATCGCCGGCCATGGGCACGACCGCGTCGCCCGGATCGAGCGCGATCGGCGCCGCGGCCGCGACCGGAGCGGCCGGCATGACGTGATCGTCCGGCCGATCCGTGGTCGCGGGCGGAACCGGGCGCGGGCGGAAGGCGGGGAGGGGACCGACCGCAATCAGGAGCAGGG
>NZ_VRVH01000529.1:0-1691 GCF_008040095.1 Methylobacterium sp. WL6
ACCGCGAGGTTGTGCATCGAGCGGGCATGGCCCTGCTCGGCGGCGCGGCGGCCGGGGGCGCATCGAGGCGCCCGGTCAGGCGCTCGAGGGCGGTCTGCACCCCTTCGAGCGTCGTGGCGAGGCGCTGGTCGGACGCCGCCTGCCGGGCCTGCATGTCCGCGAGGCCGGCGCGCAGCAGCCCGAACTCGCTCGTCTCGGCGTTCCCGCGGCCGCCAATCGAATCGGCTACGGCGCTGCGGGTGGCACGGGCCACGGCGGCCTCGATCGGCGCCTCGTCGCGGAGTGCGGAGACCTGCTTGAGCAGGTCGCCCATGGACCGCTCCAGGCTTGCGAGCGTCGGGTCGCCGCTGCGGGCGTCGAGCCGGTCGGCGATCGACACCACCTGCTTTTCCAGGGCGTCGAGGCCGTCGTCGCCGGAGCGCGCGCCGACGCGGTCGACCTTCTCCGCGAGGTTGCGCAGCATGGCGTGGATCGAGGCGACGTCGCCGCCCGGCATCGCCGGCATGCGCAGGCTCTCGCCGAGGCCTTCCAGGCGCCCGATCAGGTCGCCCACCGGCTGGGTGCTGACGCGGTCGACCTTGTCCGACAGCGCGTCGATCCGCCCGAGGATCGCCTGAGAGCTGGCCGCGTCGGCGCCGTGTGCGCCCGCCTGCATCGCATCGAGCTTCGAGGCGATCGCGTCGATCTGGTCGACCAGCGCCGCCGGGGCGGGAACGCTGGCGTTGAGGCCGCTGCGGATCTCCTCCAGCAGAGGGCGCAGGGCGGTGTCGCTGCCTGCGGTCGCGGCCTTCTGGAGCTGGGCGATTTGCGCGCTGATCGCCTGGACGCCGGCGGCGAGGCTCTGGATCCGCTCCGGCCCGGCGAGCGCCGCGATCAGGCGGCGGATCTCCTCGATCTCGTCGAACAGGTGCTTGAGCGCGTCGTGATCGACGGCGCTGCCGTGCCCGGTGGCGACGACGGCATCGAGCCGGGAGGCGAGGCGCTCGACCTCGCCGGCCACGCGGGTGTGGACGTTCTCGGCCACGTCGTCGGCCAGCCGCTCGACCTGCGCGCGGATCAGCTCGATCGGCTCGGCGATGGCGGCGAGGTCCGCCGGCGCTCCGGCGCGCTCGACGCCGCTGGCCAGCGAGATCACCGCCTGCTCCAGGGCGCCGAGGTCGCGCCGCGTGGCGAGATGGCCGATCGATTCGCGAAGCCGGTTCGTCTCGCGGCGCAGCTCGGACACCGCGGTGTCCGGCAGCGCGGTGTCCTCGACCGTCGCGTCGAGGCGGCGGGCGATGTCCTCGCGCATGGTCGCGACCACGCTGGCGCCGGCGTTCTCGCCGAGCTCGCGCTGGCGCTGGCGGATGTCCTGCACCGCATCCTGGATCTCGGCGGCCGCCGGGCGGCCGCGCCGGCCCGGGGGCCGGGTCGCCGCGAGCTGCTCACCCAGCGCCGACATCCGGCGCTCGATGTCGCCGAGGCGCTCGGCGACCTGCTGGACCGGCGCGGCGCTGGCGCCGATCGCCGCGCCGATGCGGGATTCGATGTCGGCGATCCGGCGCTGGGCGGCGTCCTCCACCGACAGCCGCTCCTCGGCGAGGGTGCGGTCGAGCCCGTCGATGCGCGCGAGCAGGGCCTGGATGGTCGCGCCGAGGGCGCCGTCCGGGGCGGCGTCGGGCATCGTCGCGGCGGCGGGAGCCGGCGCGGCC
>NZ_VRVH01000052.1:0-22827 GCF_008040095.1 Methylobacterium sp. WL6
CAAGCCGGCGAGGATCAGGGCCGCGACCGCGACGGCGGCGGCGACCAGCATCAGCCGCAGCGGCCGGCGGCGTGCGGGCTGGACGGCGAGCGTGGCGCCTACGGACATGCGACGAGGATCCGGTTCGCGAACTGCACCCCGTAGCCGGAAGCGGCCGTCAGCGCCTCGAAGAACGCCTCGCTCATCCCGGGGGCGCCGGCCTCCGCCGTCTTGGGCTCGGGGGTCTTCGGCCGCGTCACCGTCGCCGCGCAGCCGCTCGGTGCGCCGACGAGCGTCGCGGCATCCGGCGCCTCGGACAGGCCGAAGGACACGAAGTAGGTCGGGTCGTAGACCTCGAGCGCGAGCACGCCGCGCCCCTGCGCGGGCGGCGTCTTCAGCGGCAGGCGGAAGCTCAGGGTGAGGGTGTCGCCCTCCATCGCCATCCGCGGCTCGACCGGGTCGGCGAAGGCCTGCTCCTTGCCGCCGACCTTCAGCTTGGTGAAGTAGCCGAACTCGGCGAGATTCCCGGTGTTCTCGGCGGCGAGGGTCTGAAGCTCGTCCGGCGTCAGCTTGCCGTCCTTGTTCGCGTCGAGCCCCTGGGTGACGAAGGCCGTGTAGGCGGCGTCGAAGGTCCAGACGTGGCGTACCGCGACCACCTTGCCGCCCGCGTACCCAATCTCGGCCTTCGCGGTCACCCAGACGTGCGGGTGGGCCGCTGCGGGCGCGACGGCGGAGGCCAGCCATGCGGCGGCCAGTGCGGGACGAAGGATCGCGGCTGTCGGCTTCATGCGTTTGGGACGCTCGCGGCGCTGTGGTGAAGGATCCGTTAAGCGCGGGCCACCTTGTCCGCAGGCGCTGGGGCGAAAGCGAGGCGGAGCGCGACGCGGCCGATGCGCGGAGCGGTCGAGCGGGTGGCCCGAGGAATCGTCGTCATGGCCATGGCGGGCCGATCGTATTACCCGAGCGGACCGAAGGTCGGCCGCCGCCACGGCAAGATCCCGCGCCGTTCGCCCGCACCGTCATCCAACCGTCATGATGGCGTCGCAGGCAGGCGCCGACCCGTCAGGCCAGAGGCTTTCCATGGACTTTCACCGCCGCTTCACTGTGCTGATGTGCGCGCCGGCCTTCGATCCGGACGACCTCGAAGGCGTCCGCGTCGCGCAGATCGTCACCGCGGTCGAGGGGCGCGGCTTCGAGGTGATCCGGGCGCGGCGCGTCGAGGACGCGGCGATCGCCGTGCAGACCGACGCGGCGATCGGCTGCATGGTGGTCGACTGGGGCAAGCGCGGCCTCGACGGCAAGGCGGCCTCGCTGATCGACATGATGCGGCGGCGCGGCCTCGAGATGCCGATCGTCATCCTCGTGCGCCGCAAGCGGCTTGAGGACATCCCGGTCGAGCTGCTCGACTTCATCGACGGCTACATCTTCCTGGCGGAGGAGACGCCGGAATTCATCGCCCGCGGCCTCGTCTCCCGCGTGACCCAGTACGCCGAGACCCTGAAGACGCCGTTCTTCGGCGCGCTCGTCGACTACGCCGAGAAGGGCAACCAGCTCTGGACCTGCCCGGGCCACAACGGCGGCATCTTCTACAACCGCTCGCCGATCGGGCGGATCTTCGTCGAGCACCTCGGCGAGGCGATCTTCCGCGACGACCTCGACAACTCGGTCCTCGACCTCGGCGACCTCCTGACCCACGAGGGGCCGGCGCTGAAGGCGCAGAAGGAGGCGGCGCAGATCTTCGGGGCGGAGAAGACCTACTTCGTCCTCAACGGCACCTCGGCCTCGAACAAGGTGGTGCTCGGGTCTCTGGTCGCGGAGGGCGACCTCGTCCTGTTCGACCGCAACAACCACAAGGCCGCCCATCACGGCGCCCTGATGCTCGCCGGCGGCATCCCGATCTTCCTCGAGACCGACCGCAACGCCTACGGGCTGATCGGGCCGATCTACCACGAGGCCCTGGACGAGACCGCGATCCGTGAGAAGATCCGCCGCAACCCGCTGGTCGAGGACAAGGAGGCGTGGCGCCGCGAGCGTCCGTTCCGCGTCGCGGTGATCGAGCAGTGCACCTACGACGGCACGATCCTCGACGCGCAGGGCGTCGTCGAGCGGATCGGGCACCTGTGCGACTACATCCTGTTCGACGAGGCCTGGGCCGGCTTCATGAAGTTCCACCCGCTCTTCGTCGGCCGCTTCGCCATGGGCCTGAAGGGGCTCGACGAGACCTCGCCGGGCATCATCGCCACGCAATCGACCCACAAGCAGCTCGCGAGCTTCAGCCAAGCCTCGCAGATCCACACCAAGGACGGGCACATCCGCGGCCAGACCCGGCGCGTCGAGCACCGCCGCCTCAACGAAAGCTTCCTCGTCCACGCCTCGACCTCGCCGTTCTACCCGATCTTCGCCTCGCTCGACGTCGGGGCGCAGATGATGAAGGGCCGCTCGGGCATGATCCTGTGGGACGACACGATCCGTCTCGGGATCGAGTGGCGCAAGAAGGTCCGCGCCATCCGCCGCGAGTTCGAGGAGAAGGAGGGCGATCCGAACCGGCGCTGGTTCTTCGACGCCTTCGTGCCCGACGTGACCCCCGGCCCGGACGGCGTCAACGTGCCGTGGGAGAGCCTGACGACGGACGTGCTCGCCTCGGACCCCAAGCACTGGGAGCTGCGCCCCGGCGCGCGCTGGCACGGCTTCACCCATGTCGGGCCCGAGACCTCGCCCGGCTACGCGATGACCGACCCGAACAAGCTGACGGTGCTGACGCCGGGCTTCGACCGGGCGACCGGGGAATACGCCGCCCACGGCGTTCCGGCCCCGATCGTCGCGCAGTACCTGCGCGAGAACCGCATCGTCGCCGAGAAGAACGACCTGAACTCGCTGCTCTTCCTGCTGACCCCCGGCGTCGAATCCTCGAAGGCCGGCACGCTGATCTCGGGCCTCGTCGCCTTCAAGCGCCTGCACGACGACAACGTGCTCCTGGAGGACGCGATGCCGGAGTTCGTGCGACGGCGCCCGAACCGCTACCGCGGCGTGCGGCTTCGCGACCTTTGCGCCGACTTCCACGCCTTCCACCGCGAGCACGGCACCTCGATGCTCCAGCGCAAGCAGTTCCAGCCCGAGCACCTGCCCGAGATGGTGATGGCGCCCAAGGCCGCGGCGCAGATGCTGACCCGCAACAACGTCGATTTCGTCCCGATTGCCGAAGCCGAGGGGCGTGTGGCGACGACCTTGCTTCTGGTCTACCCGCCCGGGATCGGCACGGTGCTGCCCGGCGAGCGGATCGATGAGCGGGCCAAGCCGATGCTGGACTATTTTAAGATGTTCGAGCGCTCCGCGAACCTGTTTCCCGGCTTCGAGGCCGAGATCCAGGGCGTGTACCGTCAGGTCGAGCCGGACGGGCAGATCCGCTTCCACACCTACGTCATGCGCGAGGCGCGCTGATGGAGGACGCGGGCCCGGCGGGCGACTTCGCGATCCCAGAGCCGGCCGCGTCCTGCGCCGACATCGTCATCCGCCCGTCGTCGGACGCGGACCTCGCAGCGATGGTGGCGATCTACGAGCACCACATCCGCCGCGGCGTCGGCGACGTCGGCGACTTCGAGGAGGATCGCCTCCTCCCCGACGACCTGCGCCGGCGCCGCAAGACCATGCGCAAGAAGCGCCTGCCCCACCTCGTCGCCGACCGGAACGGTCAGGTCGCGGGCTACGCCTACGCGGTGCCGTTCCGGAAGCGGCCGGCCTACCGCTACACGCTCAAGCATTCGATCTACGTGCATCCCGAGCACCTGCATGCCGGGATCGGCCGACGCCTGCTGCCGGCGCTGATCGAGGCCTGCGCCGCGGGCGGCTACCGTCAGATGATCGGCTACATCGATTCCGAGAACGCGGCTTCGCTGCGCCTGCACGAGGCCTGCGGCTTCGTCCGCGTCGGCCACCTGCCCGCGGTCGGCTACAAGTACGGCCGCTGGAGCGACAGCGTGATGGTGCAATGCGCCCTCGGCTCCGGCTCCGACGACCAGCCCTCGACGTGGCGGAAGCCGGTGGAGGCGCTGGTGGCGGGGCACGACTGGACCGGGAAGTAGCCGGGGCCTGCCGCCCGCCGGTGCGCTGCGGCGAACTCCCGCCGGCGCGGCACGTTGTCGGACACCCGCGCTCGCGTCCCGGCGGACCGTCCATCGCCGTGAGCCGCGCGACCGCCTGCGACAAAGGACCCGGCATGCCCCGCTCCGACAGCCCCGTGCTGCAGCCCTACACCCTCGGCGACCTCACCCTCAGCAACCGCATCGTGATGGCGCCGCTGACCCGGAGCCGTTCCTCGACCGACGGCGTGCCGCCGGATTTCGCCGCCGATTATTACGGCCAGCGCGCCACCGCGGGGCTGATCATCTCGGAGGCGACCAACATCTCGCCGCAGGCCGTCGGCTACGCCTACACGCCGGGGATCTGGTCGGAGGCGCAGGTCGAGGCCTGGCGCCGGATCGTCGGCACGGTGCACGCCAACGGCGGCCGCATCTTCCTGCAGCTCTGGCACACGGGTCGGATCTCGCATCCCGACCTGCAACCGGAACATCGGCCGCCGGTCTCGGCCTCGGCGATCCGGCCGGAGGGCACCGCCTTCACCGAGGAGGGCATGAAGGCGCACGTGACGCCGCGCGCCCTGGAGGCCGACGAGATCCCGGGAATCGTCGAGGATTACCGGCGCGCCGCCGAGAACGCGAAGCGCGCCGGGTTCGACGGTGTCGAGATCCACTCGGCCAACAACTATCTGCTCGAGCAGTTCGTCCGCGATTCGACGAACACGCGCACCGACGCGTATGGCGGATCGATCGAGAACCGGCTGCGGTTTCCGCTCGCGGTGGTGAAGGCGGTCACGGACGTCTGGGGCGGCGGTCACCGCGTCGGCATCCGCCTCTCCCCGGCGACGACCGAGCCCGGCAAGACGCCCCTCGACAGCGATCCGCACGCGACCTTCGGCGCCTACGTCGATGCGCTGTCGCAGTTCGGCCTGCTCTACATCCACACCATCGAGGGCGTGACCCAGCAGACCCGCGACGTGCCCGACAGCGTCGACTTTCTCGACCTGCGGAAGCGCTTTTCGGGGGCCTATGTCGGCAACAACCAGTACACGCTGGAGCTGGCCGAGAAGGAGCTCGCGGATGGGCACGCCGACCTGTTCAGCTTCGGCCGGCCCTTCATCGCCAATCCCGACCTCGTGGGACGGCTGGCGTCCGGCGCCCCTCTCGCCGAGGCGCCGAAGCCGTACTGGTACGGCGGCGGTGCCAACGGCTACTCGGATTGGCCCGGCATGAACGGGCCGGTGGCGATCAAGCGCTGACGCTCGGACCCGGCGCGCTCACGGGGCGCGCCGGGTCGCGCGCGAGGTTCAGTGCTGCAGGATCTTCGACAGGAACTGCTGCGCGCGCTCGCTGCGCGGCTGGCCGAAAAAGTCGTCCTTGCGGGCGTCCTCGACGATCTCGCCGCGATCCATGAAGATGACCCGGTCGGCGACCTTGCGGGCAAAGCCCATCTCGTGGGTCACCACCATCATGGTCATGCCCTCCTTCGCGAGCTCGACCATCACGTCGAGCACCTCGCCGACCATCTCGGGGTCGAGCGCCGAGGTCGGCTCGTCGAACAGCATCACCACCGGGTTCATCGCCAGCGCGCGGGCGATCGCCACGCGCTGCTGCTGACCGCCGGAGAGCTGGCCGGGATACTTGTTGGCGTGCGCCGACAGGCCGACGCGGGCGAGCAGGTCGAGCCCCTTCTTCTTCGCCTCCTCGGCCGGGCGCTTAAGCACCTTGCGCTGGGCGACGGTGAGATTCTCGGTGATCGAGAGGTGCGGAAACAGCTCGAAGTGCTGGAACACCATCCCCACGCGGGAGCGGAGCTTCGGCAGGTCGGTGGCCTTGTCGACGACCTTGGTGTCGTTGACCGTGATCTGGCCCTTCTGGATCGGCTCCAGAGCGTTGACGCACTTGATCAGGGTCGACTTGCCCGAGCCCGAGGGGCCGCAGACCACCACGACCTCGCCCTTGGCGACCTGCGTGGTGCAGTTCGTCAGCACCTGAAAGTCGCCGTACCACTTGCTGACGTTGTCGATGGCGATCATCGGCGCGCCGGTCGCGAGCTTCGGCGGCGGGCTCGACAGCGGGCCGGACTGCAGGCCGGCATCCGTCGGCGCGACGGAGCCGGGAGCGACGGGGGTCTTGGCGGTGGGGGCCGGCATCGGCGTCGAGGTCATAACGCGGTCCTTGTACGGCGATCAGCGGATGATGGCGACGCGGCGCTGCAGCCGGCGTACCAGGAACGAGGCCGAGAAGCACACGGCGAAGTAGACGACCGCGGCGAACAGGTACATCTCGACCAGGCGCCCGTCGCGCTGGGCCACCTTCGAGGCCGCCCCCAGGAAGTCGGTCAGCGACAGCACGTAGACCAGCGAGGTGTCCTGGAAGAGGACGATCGTCTGCGTCAGAAGCAGCGGCAGCATGTTGCGGAAGGCCTGCGGCAGCACGACGGTGATCATCGTCTGCGCGTAGGTCATGCCCAGCGCGTAGGCCGCCCCGGTCTGCCCCTTCGGGATCGACTGGATGCCGGCGCGCATGATCTCGGAGAAGTACGCCGCCTCGAACAGCGTGAAGGTGATCAGCGCGGAGGAGAAGGCGCCGACCTGGATCGGGCGCGAGGCGCCGGTGAGGTAGGCGCCGATATAGGGGACCAGAAAGTAGAACCAGAAGATCACCAGCACGAGCGGCAGGGAGCGCATCAGCTCGACATAGACCTTGGCCACGTGCTTGAGGCCGGGCACGCCCGAAAGGCGCGCCATCGCCAGCAGGGTCCCGAGGATGACGCCCATGCCGGCGGCGAGCGCGGTCAGGGTGACGGTGAAGACCATGCCCTGACCGAACAGGTAGGGCAGCGATCCGAAGACGACGCCGAAATCGAAGTTCGAGAACATCAGCGCTGCCCGAGAACCGCCACGCTGCGCTCCAGGAGGGACGCGAGCAGGATGACGACGAGGTTGATGAGGACGTACAGGATGGTCGCCGCCGTGAACGCCTCGAAAACCTGGAACGAGAATTCCTGCATCGAGCGCGCGCGGGCCGTCAGCTCGAGCAGGCCGATGGTGAGGGCGACGGAGGTGTTCTTGAGGTTGTTCAGGAACTCCGAGGTCATCGGCGGCAGGATGATCCGGTAGGCGTTCGGCAGCAGCACGTAGCGATAGGTCTGGTAGACCGTGAAGCCCATCGCCGTGCCGGCGAGGCGCTGGCCCCGGGGCAGCGACTGGATGCCGGCGCGGACCTGCTCGGCGACGCGGGAGGCGGTGAAGAACCCGAGGCAGACGACGCCGGTGTAGAACGGGGCGTTCGGCAGCTGCTTCAGCGCGTTGCCCCACGCCTGCGGCAGCACCTCCGGAAGCACGAAGTACCACAGGAACATCTGCACCAGCAGCGGGATGTTGCGGAACAGCTCGACATAGGCCGTGCCGACGGCATTGGCGCCCTTGGAGGGCAGCGTCCGCATCACGCCGATCAGCGAGCCGAGGAAGAAGGCGATGATCCAGGAGCAGAGCGCGGTCGCGATCGTCCAGACCAGGCCCGAGAGCAGCATGTCGGCGTAGGTGCCGGTGCCTTCGGGCGATTGTTCGAAGAAGATGCCCCAGTTCCAGTTGTAGTTCATCGCCCGCGCTTCACCGTTCTCGTTCGTTCGATCCGTGTCGCGGATCCCGGGCGGCAGTGCCGCCCGGGATCCGCCGGCTCAGGCTCAGTAGGCGGCCGGGTCGGCGCTGTCGCTCGGGCTCTTGAACTGCTTGGCCATCGCCTCGCTCATCGGAAGCTTGAGGTTGATGTTGCGCGGCGGGATCGGCTTCTCGAACCACTTGCTGTAGAGCGCCTTGCCCTCGGGGCTCTCGTACAAAGCCTTCGTCGCGGCATCCGCCACCGCCTTGAACGGCGCGTCGTCCTTGCGCAGCATGATGCCGTAGGGCTCGGGCTTCGACAGGGCTTCCGTCGAGATCTCGTAGGCGTCGGGGGTCTTGGAGCCGGCGACCAGTGAGGCGAGCAGCACGTCGTCCATCACGAAGGCGACGGCACGGCCGGTCTCGACCATCAGGAACGCCTCGGCGTGGTCCTTGGCGGGCAGGATCGTCAGGCCCATGCTCTTGGCGGTGTTGGCCTCGTTGATCTGCTTGATGTTCGTCGTGCCCGAGGTCGAGACCACGGTCTTGCCCTTGAGGTCGTCGATCGTGTGCAGCTTGGCGTCCTTCTTCGAGACGTAGCGCGTCGCCGTCAGGAAGTGGGTGTTGGTGAATGCCGCCTGCTTCTGGCGGTCGGCGTTGTTCGTCGTCGAGCCGCACTCGAGATCGATCGTGCCGTTGGCGATCAGCGGGATGCGGGTCGCGGAGGTGACCGGGTTGAGCTTCACCTCCATGCCCGGGAGCTTGAGTTCCTTCTTCACCGCCTCGGCGATCTTGAGGCAGATGTCCATCGCGTAGCCGACCGGCTTCTGGTCGCCGTCGAGGTAGGAGAACGGAACCGAGGAGTCACGGTAGCCGATGGTCAGGGCGTTGGTGTCCTTCACCTTCTTCAGCGTGCCGGTCAGCTCCTGGGCCTGCGCGCCGGCGGAGACCACGGCCGCGCCGAGCGCGAGGGCGACCACGATCCCGCGACGATCGAACTTGGATTGCGTCAAAACGAAACTCCCGAAACGAGCCGCACGAACATGGCGGCGTGTGGCGGACGCGCAGAAAGCGGCCGGCGCTGGCCGTGCCTCTGCAATGATGGTGCCGGAACCCGGACGGGCGAAGCAAGCTTGGCCGATATGGTGGGGACAACTCTCGCGAGCATCGGGACCGGGTCGTCCCGCACCGTCGCGGGACCGGGACCGATTTCGGTCTTCGTCCGTAAGCGGTCTGCCCGCATGGAGCGAGGCCGTCGCGCGTCGGCGTTCACAGGTTCCACCCGGTTGTCGATCCGAACCTCGGAGCCGGGCAATTTCGCCCATGCAGGGTGCAGTGTGCACGTTTCGTGAGCGGGCGCACCGGGAATCCGGGGTTCGGCGACGATTATGCCTGGAAAGCCGCCAATCTGTCTCGCCGCGTAGGCATGAAAGAGCCGCCCCGCGTGGTGCGGGACGGCTCGGACGCGGCGACGTGAGGACGCGCTACTTGGTCAGCTCGTTGCCGGCGTAATCGATGTTGCCGGCCGCGTTCTTCTTCCACTGGTACATCACGTAGTCGGGCTTCGTGATGTCGCCCTTCTTGTCGTAGGCGATCGGGCCGACGACGGTGTCGACCGGCTTGCCCTGGTGCAGCCAGTCCGCGAGCTTCTTGCCGTCGGTCGACCCGGTCTCGGACATGGCCTTGGCCAGCACCTGGACCGCGGCGTACGAGTAGAGGGTGTAGCCCTCCGGATCGATGCCCTTCGCCTTGAAGCCGGCGAGCGCGTCCTTGGCGTTGGGGTTCTTGCGCGCGTCCGGCGGGAACGTCGTCAGCGTGCCCTCCGCCGCCGGCCCGGCGATCGCCACCAGCTCCTTGTCGACGAGGCCGTCGCCGCCCATCAGCGGCGCCTTCAGGCCCTGATCGCTCATCTGGCGCAGGATCAGGCCGGCTTCGGTGTAGTAGCCGCCGAAGTAGACCACGTCGATCTTGGCGGATTTCAGCTTCGACACGAGCGCGGAATAGTCCTTCTCGCCCGGGTTGATGCCCTCGTAGATCGCGTCCTTGCCGCCCTTGGCCTTCAGCGCCTTCAGGGTCTCGTCGGCGAGGCCCTTGCCGTAGGGGGTCTTGTCGTGGACGAAGGCGATCTTCTTGCCCTTGAAGTGCGTCGCGAGATACTCGCCCGCGACCGCGCCCTGCTGGTCGTCGCGACCGCAGGTGCGGAACACGTTCCAGAGGCCGCGCTCGGTGAACTTCACCGCCGTCGAGGCCGGCGTGACCTGGATGATGCCGGCGTCCTGGTAGACGTCGGAGGCCGGGATCGAGACGCCGGAATTGTAGTCGCCGACCACCACTTTCACGCCGTCGGAGGCGAACTTGTTGGCGACCGAGACGCCTTGCTTCGGATCGGACGCGTCGTCGCCGACGAGGACCGAGAACGTCGTGCCCTTCACCGCCCCGGACTTGTTCAGGTCCTCGACGGCCTGGGTGGCGCCGTTCTTGAGCTGCGTGCCGATCGCGGCGCTGTTGCCGGTGATCGGCGCGGCGATGCCGAGCTTGACCTCGGCCGCCTGGGCCGCCGCGAGCATGGCACCGAGCCCGAGGCCCGCCAGTAGTAACGCTCTCATCTCAAATCCCCTTGGTTGTGATCTGAATTCGGACCGTCGGCGCCGGGCAAGAATCGTGCGCTCGGCACGCACGCGCGCCGATTGAGATCACGGCCCGCCGGCCGCCGGCTCGCGTGTCCGCCACGTCAGCGGCGAAGTCCGCTCGTAGAGCCAGCGATACTGGGTCGTCATCTGCCGCGTCCGCGTCCATCGGTAGCCCGCCGCGCCGACGATCATGACGACGATGGCGTCGACCGCATAGTATTGGGCTGACAAAAGCGTGCCGCCGAATAGCGCGAAGTGGATGAATCGCACCGCCGCCGCCACCGCGAGGAGCGCCGGCACGATCTGCCAGAACGGGCGCCATGCCTTGGCCAGGCCGCGGGCGGCCATCCACCCGGCCCAGCCGCCCATCGCGACGGTGACGAGGAGGAAGAGGCCGATCGACTCCTCTTCGTAGATCAGGCCCTGCATCGCGTCAGACCTCCACCGGGGCGCCGTGGCCGCCCTCGAGATAGGCGGCCTTGATCGCGGGGTCGGCGAGCAGCGCCCGGCCGGTGCCGCTCATGGTGATGCGCCCGTTGACCAGCACGTAGCCGCGATGCGCCAGCTTCAGCGCGTGGTAGGCGTTCTGCTCCACGAGGAAGATCGTCATGCCGTCGCGCCGATTGAGGTCGCGCACCGCGTCGAAGATGCCCTTCACCACCAGCGGCGCGAGCCCGAGCGAGGGCTCGTCGAGCAGCAGGAGGCGCGGCCGGCTCATCAGCGCGCGGGCGATGGCCAGCATCTGCTGCTCGCCGCCGGACATGGTGCCGGCGCGCTGGGTCAGCCGCTCCTTCAGGCGGGGGAACAGGGCGCAGACGCGCTCCAGGTCCTGGGCGAAGTACCGCCCGTCGTGGAGCGCGGCGCCCATCTGCAGGTTCTCGTGCACGCTCATGCGCGGGAAGACCCGGCGGCCCTCCGGCGACTGCGCGATCGCGAGCCGCGCGATCTCGTGGGTCGGCAGGCGGGTGATGTCGCGCCCGTCGTAGGTGATGGTGCCTTCGCGCGCCTGCGGCGCCCCGAAGATCGTCATCATCAGGGTCGACTTGCCGGCGCCGTTGGCGCCGATCAGCGTGACGATCTCGCCCTCGGTGACGTCGAGATCGACGCCGCGCAAAGCCGCGACGCTGCCGTAGTAGGTCGAGACGCCGCGCACCGCGAGCAGGGTCTTGGCCGGAGCCTTCCCGGCCGCGAGCGCCCGGGTCTCCTCCACGAGCACGTTGATCCCGGCGACGCTCAAGCCTCGACCTCCAGATGGGTGACGGTGAGGCCGACCTCCGCCTCGACGGCCTCGACCTCCTCGTCCTCGACGCCGAGATAGGCGGCGATGACGCGCGGGTCGGCCCGGACCTCGCCGGGGGTGCCGTCGGCGATCTTCACGCCGTAATCGAGCACGACGACGTGGTCGGAGATCTCCATCACCACGGACATGTCGTGCTCGATCAGCAGCACGGAGGTGTCGTGCGCGTCGCGGATGTGGCGGAGCAGCGCGTTGAGCTCGCCCGATTCGCGCGGGTTGAGGCCGGCGGCCGGCTCGTCGAGGCAGAGCAGCACCGGCTCGGTGCACATCGCGCGGGCGATCTCGAGCCGGCGCTGGGCGCCGTAGGGCAGGTCGCCGGCGGGGTCGTCGGCCCGCTCGATCAGGCCGATGCGGACGAGCCACTCCTTCGCCCGCTCGATCGCCGCGGCCTCGGCCCGGCGGTAGACCGGCAGGCCGAGCAGCCCGAGCACGGTCATGCCCGACGCTCGCATCAGCGGCGCGTGCTGGGCGACGAGAAGGTTCTCCAGCACCGTCATCCCCTGGAACAGGCGGATGTTCTGGAAGGTGCGCGCGACCCGGCCGATCCGGTTCACGGCATGGTTCGGCAGGCGCTCCAGCAGATGCTTCGAGCCGTCGGCATGGGCGAGCGTCAGCATCCCCTCGGTCGGCTTGTAGAAGCCGGTGATGCAGTTGAAGACGGTGGTCTTGCCGGCGCCGTTCGGCCCGATCAGCGCGGTGATGTCGCCGCGATGGGCCTGGAACGACAGGTCGCCGACGGCTGTCAGCCCACCGAAGCGCATGGTCAGGTGGTCGACGGTCAGCACGGCGTCGGCGCGGGTGGTCGGCTCGGTCATCAGCCGTGGCCCTCGCTGACATGCGCGCCCGAGATCGCGCGGCGCTCGCCCAGCGCCACCGAGGGCGTTCGCTCCGAGATCAGCCCGCGCGGGCGCCAGACCATCATCGCCACCATGGCGAGGCCGAACAGCAGCAGGCGGTACTCGTTCGGGTCGAAGCCCTGGCCGAAGACGGACTTCAGGAAGCCGAGGTTTCGCAGCATCTCGGGGCCGCCGACCATCGCCACCGCGGCGATGGCGACGCCGACCTGGCTGCCCATGCCGCCGAGCACCACGATCGCCAGGATGATCGCGCTCTCCAGGAAGTTGAAGCTCTCCGGGGAGATGAACCCCTGGCGCACGGCGAAGAACGAGCCGGCGAAACCGCCGAAGGCGGCGCCGAGGGCGAAGGCCGTCAGCTTCGTCGTGGTGGTGTTGATGCCGAGCGAGCGGCAGGCGATCTCGTCCTCGCGCAGGGCCTCCCAGGCGCGGCCGATCGGCAGCCGCCGCAGCCGCAGCGTCACGACGTTGGTAATCAGGGCGAGCGCGAGGATGAGGTAGTACAGGAACACGACCCGGTGCATCGAGTCGAAGGTCAGCCCGAAGCGGGCGGCGAACCCGTCCTCGCCCGCGGTGAAGGGGATGCCGAAGAAGGTCGCGCGCGGGATCGACGAGATGCCGGCGCCGCCACCGGTGACGTCGACCCAGTTGATCAGGACGAGGCGGATGATCTCGCCGAAGGCCAGCGTCACGATGGCGAGGTAGTCGCCGCGCAGGCGCAGCACGGGGAAGCCGAGCAGCATGCCCCACAGGGCGGCGAACAGGCCCGCGAGCGGCAGGCAGATCCAGAACGACAGGCCGAAGGTGGTGGAGAGCAGCGCGTAGGAGTAGGCGCCGACCGCGTAGAAGGCGACGTAGCCGAGATCGAGCAGGCCGGCGAGGCCGACGACGATGTTGAGGCCCCAGCCGAGCATCACGTAGGTGAGGATCAGGATGCCGAGGTCGATCCAGTAGCGTCCCTCCCCGAGGCTGCCGCTCGCGAGCGCGGCGACGACGGGCAGCGTCAGCGCCACGCCGATGAACAGCCACAGGGCCAGCATCGAGACCCGCTGCCCGGCATTCGGCATGCCGGCGACCGCTTCCGTCGCCTGGGACCGCGACGGCCTGAGCGCGCGGCGGGCGTCGCGGCGCATCAGGACCAATCGCTGCGCGAGGCGGGCCAGGAAGATCGCGGCGCAGAGCCCGGCGACGAGAACCCAGCGCGGCGTCAGCTCGAGCCCGCCGGTGGGGCCGGCATCGGTCCGGAAGCTGACCACGGGCACGCAGAGCGCGAAGGCTCCGAGCGCGTAGATGGCGGCATCCTTCAGGATGCCGGTGAGGCCGTCGGCCCCGCGGGTGGCAGCGGCCATCAGACCTTCTCGACCTCGGCGCGGCCGAGAATCCCCGACGGCATGAAGATGAGCACCACGGCGAGAATCGAGAACGCGGCCACGTCCTTGTACTCGATCGAGAAATAGGCCGACCAGAACGTCTCGATCAGCCCGATGATCAGGCCGCCCAGCACCGCGCCCGGCAGCGAGCCGATGCCGCCCAGCACCGCGGCGGTGAAGGCCTTCACGCCGGGCACGAAGCCGTCGGAGAAGGAGACCACGCCGTAATACATCAGGTAGAGCACGCCCGCGACGGCCGCGAGCGCGGCGCCGAGCACGAAGGTCAGCGAGATCGTGCGGTCGACGTCGATGCCCAGCAGCGCCGCCATCTTGCGGTCCTGCTCGCAGGCGCGCTGCGCCCGGCCGAAGGGCGTGCGTTGGACGAGGTACCAGAAGCCGGTGAGCAGCACCGCGGTCACCGCCATGATCAGGCACTGCTTGTAGGATAGGAACACCTGGAACCCGTCGGTCTCGAACAGGGTGATCCCGCCTGAGAGCATCGGCGGCAGCGGCTTGTTGCGCGCGCCCTGCGTCACCTGGACGAAGTTCGAAAGGAAGATCGAGACCCCGATCGCCGAGATCAGCGGCGCCAGCCGGAACGACCCGCGCAACGGCCGGTAGGCGACCCGCTCGATCGCCCAGCCCCAAAGCGCGGTCAGCACCATCGAGACGACGAGCACGATCAGGAAGGCCAGGGCGATCGAGGAGACGCCGAGCCAGGCGGTGAGGATCAGGAAGCCGATCAGCGCGATGAAGCTCGACACCATGAAGACGTCGCCGTGCGCGAAGTTGACCATGCCGATGATGCCGAACACCATCGTGTAGCCGATCGCGATCAGGCCGTAGATCGACCCGAGCGTCAGCCCGTTGATCAACTGCTGTACGAAGACATCCATCGCGTGTCCGTCTCTCTCGCCCGCGGCCGGCGGCGCATGGCGTATGGGGCAAGGCCGGGCAGGGCAAGTCCCGAACCGGCAGATCCCGGACGCGCAAGTCCCGTACCGCACGAGCGGCGCCGCCGCCACACCGTGCGACGCCCTTCAACCGCAACCGGCCGCGCCCGTGCCGGAGCATAGCCCTCGGCGCGACGAAAACGCCACGCCGGAAAATCCAATCCCCGCGAAAAACAAAAGTCGCGGACCCACGGATTAAACCGTCCTGGCCGCTTGCGCATGGCGCGCTTCCTGCTTCACATTCGTTAACGCGAAATCTCGTGCCGGCTCGCTTTCGCCCAGGAGTTCCCGATGACAGGTTCGCGGCTGACCACCTTGATCTTCGTCGGGATGCTGCTCGGCATCGTCGTCGGATACCTGTGCAGCATCACCTGGCCGGACCCGCAGACCTCCAAGGAGATCGCCGGCTACATCGCGCTGATCAGCGACATCTTCCTGCGGCTGATCAAGATGATCATCGCCCCGCTCGTGTTCTCGACGCTCGTCGTCGGCATCGCCCATCTCGGCGACACCGCCAGCGTCGGCCGCGTCGGCGGCAAGGCGCTGCTGTGGTTCGTCGGCGCCTCGTTCTGCTCGCTGATGCTCGGCCTCGTGCTCGTCAACATCATGCAGCCCGGCCACAACCTGAACCTGCCGCTGCCCGACGTCGGCGCCGGCACCGGCCTCAAGGCGGCCTCGCTGTCGCTGAAGGAGTTCGTCACCCACCTCGTGCCCAAGAGCGCGGTCGAGGCGATGGCCAACAACGAGATCCTGCAGATCGTCGTGTTCTCGATCTTCTTCGGCGTGGCGCTCGCCGCGCTCGGCGAAAAGGGCGCGTTCCTGGCCAAGGGCATCGAGGGCCTCGCCGACGTGATGCTCAAGGTCACCGGCTACGTGATGCTGTTCGCCCCCGTCGCGGTGTTCGCGGCGATCGCGGCGACGATCACCACGCAGGGCATCGGCGTGCTGGTGACCTACGGCAAGTTCCTGGTCGAGTTCTACATCGGGCTGGGCGTGCTCTGGGGCGCGCTCATGGGCGTCGGCTTCCTGCTGCTCGGCGGAGCCGGGATCAAGCGGCTGTTCAACCTGATCAAGGAGCCGTTCGTGCTCGCCTTCTCGACCGCGTCGAGCGAGGCGGCCTACCCGAAGATGCTGACCAACCTCGAGCAGTTCGGCGTGCCCAACCGCATCACCTCGTTCGTGCTGCCGATGGGCTACTCGTTCAACCTCGACGGCTCGATGATGTACTGCACCTTCGCGGTGATGTTCATCGCGCAGGCGTACAACATCCCCCTCACCTGGGGTCAGCAGCTGACGATGCTGTTCCTGCTGATGGTGACCTCGAAGGGCATGGCCGGCGTGCCGCGCGCCTCGCTCGTGGTGATCTCGGCGACGCTGACGCAGTTCAACATCCCCGAAGCCGGGCTGCTGCTGATCATCGGCATCGACCAGTTCCTCGACATGGGCCGCTCGGCCACCAACGTACTCGGCAACAGCATCGCCACCGTGGCCGTCGCCAAGTGGGAGGGGCAGCTCTCGACGAGCGACCAGCGCCTCGACCACGTCGGCGCCGTGGCGGCGGCCGAGTAGGCGGTCGTCCGATCCGGGACCGGCCGCCGGTCCCGATCCCTTCCCGCTGCCCGGATCAGGAGTTTCGCGATGGCGTCAGGCACGGTGACGGCGGCGTTGGCGGCGGGGCTGCTGGCGATCGCGGGGCCTGCGGGCGCGGTCGACGTTCTCACCGGCTCCCTGAAGACCATCGCCGCGAAGGGCGAGGTGGTGATCGGCTATCGCACCAGCTCGGTCCCGTTCTCCTTCGTCGAGGGCAAGCAGGCCGACGGCAGCCCGCGCCCGATCGGCTACGCGATCGACCTCTGCGGCGAGATCGTCGACGAGATCGGCCGCGAGACCGGACGCACCGACCTGAAGGTGCGCTACGAGCCGGTGACCTCCGAGACGCGGTTCGCGGCGGTGTCCGGCGGCAAGGTCGATCTCGAATGCGGCTCCACCACCGCCAACGCCGAGCGCCGCCGCACGGTCGCGTTCTCGCCGGTGACCTTCATCAGCGCGACGAAGCTCCTCGTGGCCCGGGCCTCGCCGATCGCGTCCTATCGCGACCTCGGCGGCAAGAAGGTCGTGGTCACCGCCGGCACCACCAACGAGGCCGCCGTCCGCGACATCCTCGCCAAGCTCAAGCTGCAGGCCGAGATCCTGAGCGGAAAGGACCACGCGGAATCCTACGCCATGGTCAAGGACGGCCGCGCCGACGCCTTCGCCACCGACGACATCCTGCTCTACGGCCTGATCGCCAACGATTCCGCCGACGGCGCGAAGTACACGGTGCTGCCGGACAAGCTGTCGTTCGAGCCCTACGGCATCATGTTCCGCAAGGACGACCCGGAGCTGGCGGGCGCCGTCGCCGCGACCTTCGCGCGGCTGGCCGAAAGGCGCGAGCTGCGCTGGACCTACGAGCGCTGGTTCCTCAAGCGCCTGCCGAACGGCGAGCGGCTGAACGTGCCGATGTCCAACGACCTGCACACCAGCTTCCAGCTGATCGGGTTGGAGGATTGACGCGGCCTCGATGGCGGCTGGTCGCGTCGTCATTCACCGACGCGAGCGAACGAACGAGATGCGGGCACCTTTTCCGTCCAGGCTGACGTAGCGAAGAAATGACACGTGTCTCCCCTCCCCCCTCTGCGGGGAGGGTGGCCCGCGCAGCGGGTCGGGAGAGGGGAGCGCGCTGTCCGGATACGGCGCTCCCCTCTCCCGACCCTCGCTGACGCGAGGCCCACCCTCCCCCGCAGAGGGGGGAGGGAAGGCGCGCTCTTCAGCGACCGTTTGTGATGTGCGACTATCGTAGGCGTGGTGGGCCTGGGGCTTCTCGCCGTTCGAACCGGCACACGCGGACGCGTCAGGGCCCTCTCGAAGACCATGGCGCGTCTTCAATTATCGCGACGCGCGCGACGCAAGCTCACCCCTGCCCGGCCTCGGCCTTGCGGTACTCGCGCCCGTGCTCGCAGTAGCCCTCGACGATGCGCACCATCATCGCGCGCTTGTCGGCATCGAGCGGTCCGAGGATGCGGGCCGGGCGGCCGCCCCAGAGATAGCCGCCCTCGAGCAGCTGGCCGGGATCGGTGGTGGCCCCTGCGGCGAGCATGACGTCGTCGGCGATCACCGTGCCGGGCGCGACCGTCGCGCCGATGCCGATCAGCGAGCGGGCGCCGATGCGGCTGTCGCCGATGCGGACGTTGTGGCCGATCGTGGTGTCGCGGCCGATGACGACGCCCTCCCCTCGGGTGCGGATCACCGTGTTGTCCTGGATGTTGGTGTCGGCGCCGACCACGATCGGCCCGACCTCGGCATGGAGGTCGCACGAGAACAGCACGCTCGATCCGGCGCCGAGCCCGACGCGGCCGCGGATGCGGGCCGTGCTGGCGACGTAGACCGTCTCGTCGACCTCGGGCGGGTCGCCGGCGGCGACCGCGGCCGGATCGCCCGCGGCCTCGCGCAGGCGCTCGGCGCGCTCGTCGATCTCGGCCCGATCGATCGGGCGCTGCGGCTTGGCCGGGCTGCCGGCGTAGACGAAGCCGCCGGCGAGCTGGGCGCGCGGAAACACCGTCGCGCCGGCCTCGATCACGACGCCGTCGCCGACGCTCGCCCCGTCGAGGATCACCACGTCGTCCTCGATCACCACGTCGGACCCGACCGTGCAGGCATGAACCACGCTGTTGCGCCCGACCGTGACCCGGTCGCCGACGCGGGTGCCGTGGGTGAAGGTCGCGATGTGGACGGTGGAGCGGTGGCCGAGCCAGAACCGGTCGCCGAGCGTCACCGGCTGCCCGTCGGCGCGGATCACGCCGTCGTCGCCGATCCAGGCCTGGCTGCCGAGGCGGACGGCGCCGATCGCCGTGCTGCCGCGCCCGCACCAGACAGGGCGGCTCGCGAATTCCGGCAGGACGCCATCGTAGGGCAGGATCAGTTCAGGCGTCACGTCTTCGTCCTTCGGCGCGGATCGGCCGCTTCCCGCGGGGAGCGGGCCGATATGCCATATAGGCGCAGGCGGTGGCCGAGTCAGGCGCAAGCGTGTTTCGTCGTCACGCCGCCGTCACCCGCGTCGCCGCGATGAGAGACCGATGCCCGCTGCTTCCCTGCCCTCCGTCAGCATCCAAGCCGAGCCCTTCGACGTCGCCGCCGAGATCGACGCGCTGAACGCGCGGCTCGCCGGTCGCGCCGGCGCGGTCGTCACCTTCACCGGCCTGTGCCGCGACGAGGGCGGCCGGCTGACGGCGCTGGAGCTCGAGCATTATCCCGGCATGGCCGAAGCCGAGATCGGGCGCGTGGCGGCGGCGGCCGAAGCGCGCTGGCCGCTCCAGGCGGTCCGGGTGATCCATCGCTACGGCCGCGTCGCGCCGGGCGCGGGCATCGTGCTGGTGCTCACCGCATCGAGCCACCGCGTCGCGGCCTTCGAGGCGGCGAGCTTCCTGATGGACTACCTCAAGACGCGCGCCCCGTTCTGGAAGCGCGAGCATCTCGTCGACGGGACCAACGGCGGTTGGGTCGAGGCGGCGGAGGCGGACGACGCGGCCGCCGCGCGCTGGGCCGCGATCCTCGGTGCAGAGGCGGCGCCCGAGGGTTGACCCGGGCGGCGCGGGGGCGCTCGTGAGCGCCGACGCCGCACCAGTTTCGAAGGACGACATGGCCGAACCCAAGACCGAAGCGTTCGCCGGGCCCGTCGGCCCCTGGCGAGGGACGCTGCCGCTCGCCGCATCCGGCATCGCCGTGGTGTCGTTCGTGGCGCTGCTGGCGCTGGCCTGGATGTCGGTGGCGACGCTGTTCCTGGTCTTCGCCGGGGTGCTCCTCGGCGTCTTCCTCGACGGGCTGACCCGTGGCCTCGGCCACGTCCTGCCCCTGCCCCGCGGCCTGCGGCTGACGATCGCCAGCCTCGCGGTCGCGGCGGCGGCCATCGGCCTGATCGGCTTCGGCGGCGCGACCGTGGTGCAGCAGGGGCGCGACCTCGGCCAGACGATCAAGAGCCAGGCGGGCACGGTCACGTCCTGGCTGTCGTCCTACGGCATCGACCTGCCGATCCTCGACTCCGTCGGCGGGCCGGACGGCAAGGGCAAGGACGAGAAGCCCGCGCCCAAGGACGACGACAAGAAGCCGGAAGGCCTCGGCGGCCTCGCCTCGAGCGCGATCAAGAGCCCGGGCTCGCTCCTGTCGGATGCGGGCAACGTTCTGGGCCCGGCGGCGGCGGTGATCATCGGGCTGTTCAGCGCGCTCGGCAACGTGCTGGTGATCGTCTTCCTCGGCCTGTCCTTCGCCGCCGATCCGGCGAGCTACCGCGACGGGGTGCTGCGCTTCATCCCGCCCAGGAAGCGCGATCGCTGGTCGAAGGTGCTCGACGGGGCCGGCGAGACCCTGCGGCATTGGCTGTTCGGCCAGCTCATCACGATGACGGTGATCTTCCTGTGCATTTGGGGCGGCCTCGCCTTCCTCGGCATCGGCGGCTCGCTGATTCTCGGGCTCCAGGCCGGCCTGCTGGCCTTCGTGCCGACGGTGGGTCCGCTCGTCGCCGGCGTGATCATCCTGCTGGCGAGCCTCGCCTCGGGGGTGAACGCGCTGCTCGGCGCGCTCGGCGTCTACCTGCTGGTGCAGTGCCTGGAGAGCTACGGGCTGACGCCGTTCATCCAGAAGCGCGCCCTCGACATCCCGCCGGCGACGATCTTCGCCGGGCAGCTCGTGCTCGGCGTGATCTTCGGCCTGTGGGGCATCGCGCTGGCCCTGCCGATGATGGCGGTGATCAAGGTGCTGCTGGAGCAGCTCTACGTCGAGGACACGCTCGGCGAGGACGCCACGGTCTGACGCGCTGTGGACGCCCTACCGTTCCAGGGCGCCCTCGATCATCGCGGCGACGGCGAGGGCCCGCCCGTCGTCGCCGAACCGGGCGATCACCTGCACGCCGACGGGCAGTCCGTCCCCCGGCACCGGCACGTTCACGCAGGGCACGCCCATCAGCGTCCACAGGCGGTTGAAGCGGGCGTCGCCCGTCGAGGCCAGCGTCCGCGGCGCGAAGCCGGGGGCCGAATAGGTCAGGATCGCGTCGAAATCCGAGAACAGCGTCTTCAGCAGGCGCCGCGCCCGGTGCGCCTTGCGGCGGGCGTCGTCGTAGGCGGCCGCGTCGAGCCCCTGCGCGGCGTCGAGCTGCGGACCGAGCCGCGGGCTCACGGCGTCGCGATGGTGGGCGTATTCCCAGGCCAGCGCCTGGCGCGCCTCGAAATCCTGGACCGTCCCGTGGCTCTCGAACGCCGCGGCGAACTCCGCCGGCAGCGCGAAGTCGCGCACCAGCGCGCCCGCGCGCTCGGCCGCCTGCCGCGCACGGTCGAGCGCTCCCTGCGCCTCGGGCGCCGGGGCTTCGGCGTAGTCCTGCGTCACGACCATGACCCGCGGCGTGCCGGGCGCGGTGCCGCCGAGGTCGATCGCCGGACGGCCGGCGATCAGCGCCAGCGCGTGGGCGACGTCGCCGATGCCGGCTCCGAACAGGCCGAGCGTGTCGAGGGCCCACGAGAACGTCTTCACGCCCACCGTCGGCAGCAGCCGGAACGACGGCTTGATCGCGGCGCAGCCGCAGAAGCTCGCCGGCCGGATCACCGAGCCGCCGGTCTGGGTGCCGAGGGCCAGCGGCAGCATCCCGGCCCCGACCGCGGCGGCGGAGCCCGCCGAGGAGCCGCCGGGCGTGTGGTTCGAATCGTGCGGGTTCGTGGTCTCGGTCGGATCGACGCTGGCGAAGGGCGAGGTCGTGGTCTTGGCCAGCGCCACCGCGCCCAGCGCCTTGAGCCGCATGACGATGGCGGCGTCGGCCTTCGGGCGCCAGCCGTCGTAGATCGGCGAGCCCATCTGCGTCGGCATCGCGGCGGTGTCGATGATGTCCTTGACGCCCACCGCGATCCCGGCGAGCGGCCCGGCATCGGTGACGGCGGGCGCGGGATCGGTGACGACGGTGGCGCGCACCACCGGATCGCGCGCGAGGATCGCCTCCTGCGACAGGCGGATCGCGCCCTCCGGCGTGAGGGTGCCGGCTTCAATGCGGCGGCGCAGGTCGACCAACGAAAGCATCACGCGTCCTTGACTTGAGGGCCCTTCGCGAAGGCCACCGGTTCCGGGGCGGGTCCGACGACGACCGCCGGGGGCGCCGGTGCAGGTTTCGTGCGCGGATGCGCGAAGGCCCGGCCGGCGGTGCCCGGGGCGTAGCATGCGCAAGGCCCCGCCGCGACGGCGGCAGCGTTAGCATCGCGTTTACGCGTCCGTGATCATTCTCCGCGTCATGTGGCGTAGCGTTCTCGCATTCTCCGCCCTTGCGCTGTTCGGCGCGGGGCTCACCGGCTGTGCGATCAACAAGTTTGAGCGCCGCGACGCCTGGCGCGACCAGGCGGAGCAGGTGTGCCTGGCCAAGAAGCTCGTCGAGCCGACCGAGTTCGTCGTCCCGTCCAAGGAGATCGACGGGCCCGGCCCCTGCGGCATGACGCAGCCGTTCCGGGTGACGCGGCTCGGCGGCGGCGCCGTGGTCCTGAAGCAGCGCATGACGCTCGGCTGCCCGGCGCTCGCGCAAGCCGAAGCCTGGCTCGCCGACACGATCCAGCCGGCGGCGAACCTGTATTTCGGCCAGCCGGTCGCCGAGATCAACGCCGGCTCCTACGCCTGCCGCGGGCGCAACAACCAGGTCGGCGCCAAGCTGTCCGAGCATTCCTTCGGCAACGCCATCGACGTGATGTCGTTCAAGCTCGCCGACGGCTACGTCATCACCGTCAAGGGCGGCTGGCGCGGTACGGAGGCCGAGCAGGGCTTCCTGCGCGAGGTCTTCATCGGGGCCTGCCAGCGCTTCACCACCGTGCTGGCGCCCGGCTCCAACGTGTTCCACTACGACCACATCCACGTCGACCTGGCGCGCCACGACCCGCGCGGGCTGAAGCGGATCTGCCAGCCGCTGATCAAGTTCACGCCACAGCTCGGCTCGGACAGCCCGCGGCCAATGTCCCGCCCCCGCCCGCCCGAGCGCCAGCCGGCGCCGCCGCAGGCCCCGGTGGATATCGAGG
>NZ_VRVH01000530.1:0-1688 GCF_008040095.1 Methylobacterium sp. WL6
GATCGCCACCGTGCAGACGGTCTACGCCTACCTGTTCAACACCGGCGTGCTGGCGCTCGCCGTCAACATGGCGGCGGCCATCACGTCCATGGCGAGGAAGGGCGCGACGGCGGCGGCATCGGCGACGCCGGCGCGGACGCCGGCGGGCAGGATCGGATCGACGGTGATCGTCATCATGCCGGTATGCGGCACCGCGCCGATCAGCACCGAGGCGAGGCGGCGCTTCCAGGCGGCGCAGTCGGCCGGCAGGCGGGCGAGGGCGAGGGTGAGCGGGTCGCCGTCCATGCGGTCGAGCAGGGTGCGGCTCATCGCTTCGAGCGCCTCGAGCTGGCCGATCGCGTCCTGGATCTCGCCGCGGGACTTCTCGGTGCCGGCGGCGATCCGGCCGACATTGGTCGCGATCTCGCCGGTGGCGAGGATCTGCTGCTCCATCACCTCGGCCATCGCCCGCATCTCCGAGGCGGCCTCGGCGACCGCCGCGCTCTCCGCCTCGACGCGGGCGTTGGCGCGGTCCATCACCTTGGAACCCGCCGCGACCGCGGCGCGGCTGTGGCCGACCGCGGCGTGCATCGCCGACAGCTCGGTCTGGAGCGCGGAGAGCCGCGCGCGGATCTCGTCGGTGGCGCGGGCGGTCTGGCCCGACAGCGCCTTCACCTCGCCGGCGACGACGGCGAAGCCCCGCCCCGCCTCGCCGGCGCGCGCCGCCTCGATGGTGGCGTTGAGCGCCAGCAGGTTGGTCTGGGCCGAGATCGAGGCGATCGCGGTCGCCATCTCCTCGATCCGCCGCGCGGCCGCCGCGAAGCCTTCGAGGCGCCCGCCGATCTCGGACGTGCCGACCTGGATCTCCTGCATCCGCTCGCCGGCCTGGCGCATGTCGGCCGCGCAGACCACGATGCCCTCGCGCGCACGCTCGGCCGTCTCGGCCGAGGTCTGCGAGCGGGCGGCGATCTCGCTGGTCGAGGCGGCCAGTTCCTCGCTCGCCGCCGCGATCAGCCGGGCCTGGTCGGCGACCTGGGCGGAATCGTGGGTGAGCCAGCCGATCGAGGTCCCGGCCGAGGAGGCCGCGGCCGACAGGCGCCCGGGCAGCCGCAACGTCTCGGGGTCGGCCGGCGGCGCGACCGGCGCGGGGGCCTCGTCGGCGACGCGGTCGAGGACGGCGGGGGCAACGCTGGCGGGAGCGACTACCGAAAGGGCCGGCCTTTCAGTCCTGGCTTTGCGGAAGTAGCTCAACATCGATTGTGTCCCCTGCCGTAAAGCTTCAACCTAAGATGGAATAGGTCAATAAGGGGTTTAGACCGGGCGCGTTTGCTCAGAGAGCGGCCGACATTCGGCTGTTCCCGGGACCTCGACCCGTTGCCGTGGGCCGTGGGGACCGCCCGGCGCGACCGGCGGCGGCGGACGCAGGAACGGCGCTCCACCCGGCCGCCCGCGGCCGATTGGTGTCCATGCCCCTAAATATTCGGCTCACGACACGGGATGTCGTGAGCCGGATCCGGTTCAGCCCGTCTCGCGCAGGCTCATTCGCCGGTGAGCGCCGCCTTGGTGCGCGACCACCAGCCGGCCCGCTTCGGCCGGTCGGGATCGGACGGCTCGCTGAGCACCACCGCCACCGGCTCCGGAGCCCGTGCGGGGGCTGCGGGCGCGGGCTCCTCGGCGGCGGCCGGCTCAGGGGAAGGCTGCGCCGGGGC
>NZ_VRVH01000531.1:0-1685 GCF_008040095.1 Methylobacterium sp. WL6
ACCCAGAGCAGGCGGACGGCCTCCTCTCTCGTTAGGAAGCGGTCTCTCCCCTCCCCTTTCTCTGGCAACGGGACTTTGACGATCCCACGATGCAAGCCTTCGGTCTGGTGATGCCCGATGGCCGCCCACGGCCGCTTCTGGGCCGCGCCGATGACTATCGCCCGGCACGCCGAAGCCTCGGCCGCGCTGTATGCCGGCTTGCTTCGCACGCGGCGTGACGCGATGCAGCACGCATAGGCCGGCGCGGCGCCCGACCCGCGCCCGCCCTGAGGACGATGCGAAGCGATCGGCCGATCAGATCAAGTTTCCGTGCGGTTTCGCGATCCCCCGCGACGTCACGATCGCGCCGTCGTCGCCATCGCGACCCTGTGCCCGACGGATGATTGCAGCAACATCGGGGGCAATCTGTCAGGTGTGGCGCTTGGTGGGGTCCCGGATCGATGCCGAGGCAAGAGTCTCTGCTTAATAAGCGCGGCTTTCGCCTCGAAAAGCGGCGTCTTGACTTATTATTGCAATGCAACATAAATCCGCCTCGCACGGGCGATCGCTTCGAGACCGCCGGTGACGACGCCACCCGAGGAGCCGATTCATGCAGACCCCGAATTTCGAGATCCCGACCGAGATGCGCGATTTCGCCGAGAAGAGCGTCGACCAGGCCCGCACCGCCGTCGGCACCCTGATGGGCAACGCGCTCAAGGCCGCCGAGCAGGTCCAGAGCTCGGGGCTCAACCTCCAGTCCTCGATGCAGGCCGCCGTCGCCAAGGGCTTCGACCACGCCCAGACCAACGCCAACGCCACCTTCGACTTCGCGCAGAAGCTCGTGCGCACCAAGGACCTGCGCGAGGCCTTCGAGCTGCAGTCCGAGTTCGTCCGCAGCCAGATCGCCGCGATGCAGGCGCAGGCCAAGGACCTCGGCGCCCTCGCGCAGAACGCCGCGCGCTGAGCCGCCGCTCGGCCCCGTGCGGGGCCGAGGATCTTCCGCCGCGCACCGGCGCGGCGGCCCCGGCCTCCGGTCGGCACCGCGGCTGGATCGTCCGGTCTCGCGGCCGTCGCGTCGGGGTGCCGATCCGCGGGCGCCGATCGCCGCCGCACCCCCGATGCATTGCGCCGGCCGGCAACTGGACTACGTTCGGCCCGTGCGATTCGGGCTCGAACGGAACGACACGCGGACGGCCTCAAGGGATCTCGACGATGGGCAAGCAACGGACGCCGCAGGGACGATCGACCGGCCGCCGCTCCTCCTCGACCCCGCCCGGCACCCTGCAGGGCAAGACGGGTGAGGCCAAGGCGGGTGAGGCCAAGGCGGGTGAGGCCAAAAGCGCTCGCGCCGCCGCGCTCGAGGCGGCGCTGCACCCGCCGGAGGAGTCGTTCCCGCCGGTGCCCTCCGAGGCGCCTCCCGAGCCGCTTCACGCGCACCTGATGGACACGGTCTCGCCCGAGGCCCTCGGCACCGCGACCGGCACCCCGACGTCGGCGCCCGAGCCGGAGGCCCCCCCGGCCGAGATACCGGTCCCCGCCGACGCCAACCTGGCCGAACCCGCCTTCGCCGAGATCCCGAATCCCGAAGCGCCGCCGGTCTCCGAACCGGAGGTTGCCGGCCCGGCTGCGGACACGGCGCCCGCACCTGTCGATGAGCCCGTGCCTGCCGACGAGCCCGCGCCGGTCGCGGCCGCCGCGCCGAAGCC
>NZ_VRVH01000532.1:0-1659 GCF_008040095.1 Methylobacterium sp. WL6
CCCCGAGAGCCCGGCGCGGCGGGCGACCGCGTTGGCGCCGAGCGCGACGCCGCCGGCCGCGCTCGCCACCGAGACCGGGCCGATGGCGACGCTGTCGGCGCCGGTGGCCTGGGCCGCGGCACCGGTGCTGCGCACCGCCACGTAGCGGCTGCCGACGGTGTTGAGGTTGGTCACCGCGGCGTCGAGGCTGCCGAGCGCCGAGCCGACGTCGCCGAAGCGCGAGCCCTGGATCGCGTAGCTCGGTGCGGTCACCGACCCGTCGGCGGCCACGCCCGCGCCGCCGCCGAGGCTCTTGGCCAGCGAGGCGGAGAGCCCGTAGACCTGCCCGCCGTCGACCGCCTCGGTCGAGCCCGCGGCGATCCGGCCGCCGGCGATTCCGGTGAGCGTGCGCGCCGTGCCGTTGCGGTCGGCGAAGCTCACCGTGGTGCCGTCGGTATTGGCGCCGACGGTCAGCCCGCGCGTCGCCTGATCCTGCTGGACCAGGCCGACGGTGCCGTTGGCGACCCCCGCCGACAGGCCCGCGACCGCCTGGTTCGTCGCGTAGAGCTGGCTGCCGTTGACCGCCTCGTTGGAGGCCGCCGACAGCGTCCCCGCCGCGACGCCGGCGACGGTGCGGCCGGTGCCGCCGGCATTGGCGAGGTTCAGCACCGTGCCGTCGGTCGCGGCGCCGATGCTCAGCTCGCGGCTGGCCTGGTCCTGCCGCAGCAGGCCGATCGTGCCCTGCACGATGCCGCTCTGGAGGCTCGCGAGGTTGCCGTTCGTGGCGGCGAGCCCGCTGGCATTCGCCGCCACCGCCTGGTTGGTGTCGTAGAGCTGCCCCCCGGTCACCGCATCGGCCGAGCCGGCGGCGATGGTGCCGTCGCTGAGGCCGGTGAGCAGGCGGGTGCCGCCCGAGGCGTTGCGCAGGGTCAGGCGGGTGCCGTCCGTACCCGCGCCGACGGCGATGTCGCGGGTGGTCGGGTCCTGCTGCACCAGGCCGATCGTGCCGGCTCCGATCGCCGATTGCAGGGTGCTGGTCTGGGCGCCATTGGCCGCCACCGCCTGGTTGGTGTCGTAGAGCTGGCTGCCGTTGACCGCCTCGTCCGAACCGGCGGCGACCGCGCCGGCGGAGACGCCGCGCAGGACGCGGCCGTTGCCGGCGCTGTTGCGGAAGTCGACGAGCGCCCCGTCCGTCGCCGCGGCGACCAGGATCGCGCGGCTCGTCGGGTCCTGCTGCACCAGGCCGATCGTGCCGTCGGTGATGCCCTGGCGCAGGGTGCCGATCGCGCCCGCGTTGGTGGCGATGTCGCTGGTGTTGGTCGCGACCCGGAGGTTCGTCGCGTAGAGCTGGTCGCCGTTGACCGCATCGGTCGAGCCCGCGGCGAGGCGGCCGGCCGAGACGCCGCGTAGCGCGACCGCGTTGCCGCCGTTGCCCCGGGCGAGGTCGACCACGCCCGTCGGGTTGTTCGCGCCGTCCGGCACGTACTGCACCGCGAGGCGGTTGGTCGCCGCGAGCGCCGAGCCGACGTCGCCGTAGGTCTGGCCGCCGACGGCGTAGGCCGGGGCGGTGAACGCGCCGGTCACCGGGTTGAACGCGGCGCCCGCCCCGAAGATCTGCATCACGGCGTTGCCCCCGAGGCGAAGCTGGCCGACCGTCGCCGCGTCGCCGTCGGCGCTGCC
>NZ_VRVH01000533.1:0-1646 GCF_008040095.1 Methylobacterium sp. WL6
GGGGGGGGGGGCGATCCGGATGGCGGTCGAGGATTTTCCGCACCTCGCCGTGTGGACGAAGCCGACCGCGCCGTTCCTGTCGCTCGAAGCCTGGACCGGGCATGCCGACTGGGCCGGATTCTCGGGCGAGCTCGCCGAACGCGATGCGCAGCGCCTGCTGGCGCCCGGCGCCACCGCCGATCACGGCATCCGCCTCACCCTGGAGGGGTGAGGCCGTGCGGGTCTGGGTGGCGCGGCCGGAGCCCGGCGCCGCACGCACCGGCGAACGCCTGGCGGCGCTCGGCCACCTGCCCCTGGTGGCGCCGGTGCTGGTGGTGCGCCCCACCGGCGCAGCCCTGCCGCCGGGCCCGTTCGACGGGCTGATCCTCACCAGCGCGAACGCCCTCGACGCGCTGCTCGCGACGACCGAGGCGGCCACCCTGCGCGGAATCCCGGTCTTCGCCGTCGGCCCGCGGACGGCGGCGCTCGCCGAAGCGCGGCTCGGCGCGGTGACGGCGGGGACGGGCGACGCCGCCGCGCTCGCAGCAATCGTGCAGGGATCCGTCGCGCCGGGGGCATCCCTGCTCCACGTGGCTGGCGCGGAGCGCAAGGCGGAACCCGCCGCCCGGCTGACGGCCGCCGGCTACCGGATCGCGACGCACGTCGCCTACGCGGCCGAGGCGGTGGCGCACCTGCCGGACCCGGTCTTCGCGGCCTTCGCCGCCGTCCCCGGAGGGCTCGACGCCGCCCTGCACTATTCCCGCCGCAGCGCGCGCGTGGCGCATCGATTGTCGGAAGCGGCCGGACACGGCGGAGCTTTCCGCGCGTTGAGGCATTACTGCCTGTCGGACGACGTGGCCGCAGCCCTGGACCAAGCCGGGGTCGCGGCCCATTTCGTCGCTGGGCGACCGCGCGAGGACGACCTCCTCGCGGGCCTGTCCTGACATCGCTGCGCCGCCGTCAGATCGGGTCTCGCCCGGGCGGAAGCGGCGGTGATAGGTAGGCGCCGCCCGCACCGGCGCGGGTCGTGAGGAACGTTAGGATCGGGGCGCGCGGCACAGCCGCCGCGCCCGGGACGTCGAGACGGGAGAGACAACGGCCGTGAAGCCACCATCCAACGACGCCGACCGTCCGAATTCCGGCTCCCAGGCTCCGGGCGCCGCGAAGAACGGTGCCCCGAGCTCGACCGCCCCCCAGACCCAGGGCGGCAAGCCCGGAACGGTGTCGACGCCGCAGGGCCGTCCGCCCGAGACCCTGCCGCCGGGCGTCCACGTCAAGTCGGAGCCGGCCAAATCCGAGACCGGCAAGCCCGATACGGCCAAGCCCGATACCATCAAGCCCGATACGGCCAAGCCCGCCGTTCCGTCGTCCTCGGCCCAGGCGCCGAAGCCGGAGGCCGGCCGCGCCGATCCTCCGATCACCGCCGGGCCGACGAAGGCCGAGCCCGGCCGCCCGGCCCAGCCCTCCGCCGATCCGGCGAAGCTCGACGCCAGACCTGCCGGCGGGGCGGGCGCCGCCTCTGCAGCGTTCCCGAGCAAGCCCGCGACAGAGGCGGTCAAGCCCGGGATCGCCGGCGCACCGGGCGGCCCGTCCGCGGCGAAGGAGGCGGGGAAAGCCGAGCCGGGCAAGCCGGACCCGGCGAAGCCCGAGTTCGGCCGGTCCGGGGC
>NZ_VRVH01000534.1:0-1621 GCF_008040095.1 Methylobacterium sp. WL6
GCACCAAAAAGCGGGCCGCAAAACAAGGTGTGACGCGATCGGCCCCGGCCCCGCGACCACACGATCCTCGGGTCTCGAAGCTTTTGGAGATATCTATGACGCTCTTGAAGAGCACCCTGCTCGCTTCGGCCGCCGGCTTCGCCGCCGTCGCCGGCGCCCAGGCTGCCGATTTGCCGGTCAAGAAGGCCGCCCCCATCGAGTACGTCCGCGTCTGCTCCGCCTACGGCGCCGGCTTCTTCTACATCCCCGGCACCGACACCTGCCTCCGCCTTTCGGGTCGCGCCCGCTTCGACGCTGCCTACCAGCCGTCGTACTCGCGCCAGAACGGTTCGCAGAACGGTGACACCACCGGCTACCGCACCCGCCTGCGCATCAACCTCGACGCCCGCACCCAGACCGCCTACGGCACCCTTCGCGCGTTCGTGCGCCTGGAAGCCGGCAGCGGCTCCGGCTATTCCGGTCTCGGCACCTCGGGCACGAACCAGCGCATCGGCAACGCCTACCCGGGTCTCGGCGTCGACAGCTTCGGCCGGCTGCAGCAGTACGTGAACGCCGACAAGGCCTTCATCCAGTTCGCGGGCTTCACCGCCGGTCGCGCCTCGTCGTTCTTCGACTTCTACGCTCACGACTTCGAGCTGGCCGGCGCCACCGCCGGCTCCGACGTGTCCTCGACCAACCTGATCGCCTACACCGCGACGCTGGGCAACGGCTTCTCGGCGACGCTCTCGGTCGAAGACCCGACCTTCCGCCGCTCGCCGATCTTCTCGCCGACCACCAACTCCGGGAACGTGACGCTCAACACGGCAGCGGCCGTGTTCGCGCAGAACAACTCGCCGATCCCGGTGTTCATCGGCTACAACGCTGCTGGAGCCGCGGCCCGCTACAGCTTCGTCGATGGCATCGAGCGCAACCGGATGCCCGACTTCGTCGGCGCCCTGCGCTACGATGCGGCCTGGGGCTCCGCCCAGCTCACCGCCTCCGTGCACGAGCTGAACGTCGGCAACGTCGCCAACGGCGCCGGTACCGCCGTCGGCGCAGGTGTCATCTCCAACGTCAGCATCCCCCACACCAGCAACGACTACGGCTACGCGGTCCAGGGCGGCGTGAAGGTCAACCTGCCGTTCATCTCCCCCGGCGATACCCTCTACCTGCAGGGCGCCTACGGCGTCGGCGCGCAGATGTACACCGGCTACTCCTCGTACACCGGCTCGTACACCCAGAGCACGACCACGATCCAGGGTCAGAAGTTCGCGCAGTACTTCTCCGACGCGACGATCAACCCCTACACCGGCCAGATGTCGAAGTCCGACAGCTTCACCGTGGTCGCTTCGTACCTGCACTACTGGTCGCCTGAGCTGCGTTCGGCCGCCTTCGGCTCCTACGGCGAGCAGAGCTTCTCGGCCGGCGCCCGCGCCGGTCAGGGCGATGCGTTCACGCTCACCGGTGGTACCGGCTTCGGTGCGAACTCGGTCGGCACGCCCGGCACCCGGTTCTACCAGCTCAGCCAGGCGCTTCGCGACACCTACCAGTTCGTCGCCGGCGCGAGCCTGATCTGGTCGCCGGTGAAGGACCTCGATATCGGTGTGGAAGGCCTCTACACCCAGATCGGCGTCAAGAACGG
>NZ_VRVH01000535.1:0-1621 GCF_008040095.1 Methylobacterium sp. WL6
GAATGGGACGCGCCCGTCTACGCCCACGCGCTGGAGCGGCCCTACCTCGACGGCAGCGCCGCCTACCCGCGGCCCGATCCGAATGTCGGCGGCGTCGCGGTAGGCGTGCAGCGGGCGGCCCAGGATCGCGGTCAGCCGCTCGCGGTCGCCGGCCTCCGGGATCATGCCGTCGCCGACGAAGCGCTCGGCCATCAGGCGCATCTCGTAGGCCATCCACCGCGGCATGGTGCCGGCCATGGCCTGCTCGAACCCGCTCGGATCGTCGCCGCCGTAGGCGACCGGGCGGCCGAGCACCGCGCTCCAGATCGCGGCGAGGCCCGCGCCGGTGAGCGTGTCCGGCCCGACGAGGTTGATGGTCTCGACCGGCAGCGGGCCCGGCGCCGCGTCGCGGCGGATCAGCGCGATCGCGGCGATCTCGGCGATGTCACGCGCGTCGACCATGGCGACGCCCTTGCCGCCGATCGGCATCGGGTAGACCGCGTGGTCCACGATCACGTCCCGGATCATCGCCTCGTTGTCGATGAAGTAGGTCGGGCGCAGGATCGTGGCGCCGAAGCCCATCTGCCGCAGCATGCGCTCGGCCCCGAACTTCACCGCGAAGTGCGGCACCTCGACGGCGCGGTCGGCCCCGAACACCGACAGGTAGACGACCCGCTCGACGCCGGCCTCGCGCGCGAGGTTGAGGGTGACGATCGCCTGGGTGAACTCGTCGCCGGTCACCGCATTCAGCAGGAACAGCGTGCGCACGCCGACGAAGGCCCGGCGCAGCGCGTCGATGTCGAGAAGGTCGCCCGTCGCGACCTCGACCCCGGCGGGGAATTGGGCCTTGGCGGGATCGCGGGTCAGCACCCGCACCCGGGCTTGCCGCGCGACGAGCTGCTCGACGACGTGGCGGCCGACGCGGCCGGTGGCACCGGTGACGAGAATGGTCATGGAAGTCGCTCCTGTGGGTTGCGCCGTTCGGCTGACCCCAAGATGTGCGATCCACTTTCGAGCCAATAGGCGCTATATCTGGACGGACCGTCTCACGGGTGGAACGCCATGGACCTGCTCGCCCTGGAGGATTTCACCCTCGTCGCCCGCCATGGCGGGTTCGGCAGGGCGGCGCGCGCGGCCGGGCGGCCGAAGGCGACGCTGTCCCGGCGGGTGGCGGAGCTGGAGGCCAGCCTCGGCTTGCGCCTGTTCGAGCGCGGCGCGCGCGCCCTGAAGCTGACGGAGGAGGGCCGGGCGCTGTTCGAGCGGGCCGGCGCGCTGCTCGTCGAGCTGACCGAGACCGCCGCGGCGATCGCCTCCGGCGGCCAGCGCCCGCGGGGCCGGCTGCGGATCAACGCTCCGCTGCTGTTCTCGCAATCGGCGATGGGCAAGCTCGCGGCGCGCTTCGCCCTGAAGTACCCGGAGATCCGGCTCGAGGTGACGACGGAGGATCGCACCGTCGACATGATCGAGGAGGGCTTCGACCTGGTGATCCGGGTCGACCCCGCTCCGGACGCGAGTCTCGTCGGCCGCGCGTTCCTGCGCGACCGCCTGGTGGTCGTAGCGAGCCCCGGCCTCGCCCGGCCCGTCGGCGGCGCGGCGGTTCCGGCCGTGGTGCGGGGGAGCGGCGCGCACGCGGCGTGGCGGG
>NZ_VRVH01000536.1:0-1618 GCF_008040095.1 Methylobacterium sp. WL6
CCGGGTCCAGGCCCAGGCCGCGTCGCGGGTGGCGGCGAGCCGGGCCGGATCGAACCCGACCGGCGCGGTGGCGAGGCGGACCACGTCGAGCAGGTCGTCCGGCCAGTGCGCCGGCTCGAGATCGCCTAGCGGCATCGTCGCGTGCGGCGGGCTGAGGCCCTTGCGCAGGGCGTCGGTCTCGGCGTCGGCGCGCGCCAGCACCTGCGCGCGGGCGACCTCGGAGGCCACGTTACGCACCAGCGCATGGCTGCGGATGCGGACCACGTCCTCGGGCGCCCACGCCGCCGGGCGCGTCCCGAGGGCGGCGAATTCCGGCGGCAGCAGGTTGGGACGCTCGAGGGTCAGGGCGACGTAGGCGTTCAGCCCGGCGACGAAGGCCTCGACGATGTTCCGAGTGCGCGGATGCCCGTAGGCCGCCCACTCGGCCTCCATGTCGCCGCGGTACAGGAACAGCCGCGCCGCCCGGTCCTGCGCGAGGTAGCCCGGCCCGAAATCGGCGGCGAGCAGCCCGAGGCCGCGCTTGCGCCACAGGTCGAGCTGCCACAGCCGGTCGCGGGCGGCGTTGAACCCCTGCACGCGAAAGACGTCGTCCTGCGACGCGGCGCGGAGATGCGGCACGCCGTGGCGGTCGACGCGGATCTCGGCGGGCGCGGACAGGCCCGGGAGGGTGAAGGTGGTCACGCCCGCGTCCCCTGCCCTGATGCCGCAAGCCGGGACGTCGACGGCAAGGCATGACGCCGAGATCCGCGCGCATCCCCTCGCCCCGCCTGCGGGGAGAGGGCCGCGACGACCTCGTCGTCGTCGCGGCGAGGCGGCAGCCGACGGTGAGGGGGTCTCGACGAAGGAGTCTCGTCCGTCCGCGCCCCCTCACCGCCGCTTCGGCTTCGCCGCCGCTTCCCACAGGCACGACGCGGTGCCTGCGGGCCTCTCCCCGCGTGCGGGGAGAGGGGAAGGGAGGGCCTTTCGGGCATCGGCACGCCGGCTGAAGGAGACGAAACGGACGCGGCGGCTGTCTGTCCGGTCCTCACAGAGCCACCTCGATCAGGAACGGCCCGCGCCGGGCCAGCGCCCCGCGGAACACGTCGATGAAGTCGGCTAAATTCTCCACGCGGCGCGCCTCGACGCCGAAGCCCTTGGCGAGGCTGACCCAGTCGATCGCCGGGTCGTCCAGCGTCAGCATGCCGATCGCCTTCGGGCCGGGATTGGCGGCGCCGACGTTGGCGAGCTCGTGGCGCAGGATGGCGTAGGAGCGGTTCGACCAGATCAGCGTCACCACGTCGAGGCGCTCGCGGGCCTGGGTCCACAGCGCCTGGGCGGTGTAGAGCGCGCTGCCGTCGGCCTGCAGCGCGATCACCTTGCGGCCGGGGCAGGCGATGGCGGCGCCCGTCGCCATCGGGATGCCGAGGCCGATCGCGCCGCCGCCGAGCTGGAGCCAGCTGTGGGGCGCGGCCGCATGGGTCTGCCCGAAGAAGTTGCGGCCGGTGGTGATCGACTCGTCGCAGACGATCGCGCCCTCGGGGATCAGCGCGCCGAGCACCCGGCCGATGGCGGCGTCGGCGAGCGCGCCGGCGGTCGGCAGCTCCGGGCGCGGGCCGGCGGCCGACGACTCGTCCGCCGG
>NZ_VRVH01000537.1:0-1589 GCF_008040095.1 Methylobacterium sp. WL6
GGCCCGGCGGGCTGACGCGGGCGCTGCTCGCCGAGGGCGCCGCGCGGGTGATCGCGGTCGAGCGCGATCCCCGCGCCCTGCCGGCCCTGGCCGAGATCGCGGCGCACCATCCCGGGCGGCTGACGGTCGTCGACGCCGACGCCCTGGCCTTCGAGCCGCGGCCGCTGATCGGCGACGGGCCGGCGCGGATCGTGGCGAACCTGCCCTACAACGTCGGCACCGCCCTGCTCACCGGCTGGCTCGACGGCGAGGCCTGGCCGCCGTGGTGGGATTCCGCCACGCTGATGTTCCAGCGCGAGGTCGCCGAGCGCATCGTCGCCGACGAGTCGGAGCGGGCCGATTACGGCCGCCTCGGCGTGCTGTGCGGCTGGCGCACGCAGAGCGACATCCTGTTCGACGTGGCGCCCTCCGCCTTCGTGCCGCCGCCGAAGGTGACCTCGAGCGTCGTGCGCATCGTCCCGCGCGCCGCCCCGCTGCCCTGCCGGGCGGGCGCGCTCGAGGCGGTGACGCGCGCCGCCTTCGGGCAGCGCCGCAAGATGCTGCGCCAGAGCCTGAAGGGGCTGACGCCGGAGCCCATCGCCCTGCTCGCGGAGGCCGGCATCGCCGAGACCGCGCGGGCCGAGGAGGTGCCGGTGGCCGGCTTCGTCCGGCTCGCCAACCTGTGGGACGCGCATAGAAAGGCCGGCGCCCCGTGAGGGACGCCGGCCGGTTTCGTCGAAGCGTGGCGTCTTAGCGGGTCTGCTGGATCGCCGAGAGGATCCACGAGCGCCCGGGCGTACGCACGAAGGTCCAGAACTCGGTCGCCTCGCCCGGCTCGGTGGAGACGACGCGGTTGCTGTTCCGGTCGATCGTCACGTCCTTCAGGGTGTAGCGCATCGCCACCGTGGCGAAGTCCTGCGCGCCCTCGCCCCACGATTCCGACAGGTCGCCCTGCTGCAGCTTCACGTCCGAGATGCGGTTGACGACGCCGCGGGCGGCATTGCCGCGCAGCTCCTCCTCGAAGTAGCCGGCCATCTCCGGCGTCGCGAGGTTGCGCAGGCCGACCATGTCCTCGTGCGAATAGGCGTCCTGGACCTCGTTGAGCAGGCGCTCGAACGACTGGAAGTCGTTCGGGCCGATCTGCACCGGGCGCTGCTGCGGCGGACGCTGGGCGCCGCCCATCATGCCGCCGGTGCCGGCCGAACCGCCGAGGCCGGGATTGCCGCCCCCGGCCGCGTTCGGATCCATGCCCGAACGGGCGTAGGGCGCGCCCGCGGCGGCCGGCTCTCCGTTGCGGCGGCGGAACCAGCGCACCGCGAAGGAGACGAGCAGCACCACGAGGCCGACCTGCAGCAGCAGGCCGAGCATGGAGGCGATGCCGCCGAGCCCGCCGAAGAAGCCGCCGCCGAGCAGCGCGCCGAGGAGGCCGGCGCCGAGCAGGCCGGCCATGAAGCCGCCGCCGAAGCGGGGGCGCGCGGCAGGGGCCTGCATGCCGGGGTTGGTCATGCCCGGCGAGGGCTGCGTCTGGGTGCGCTGCATCGGCGCCGCGCTCGGGGCGGTCGTGGTGGCCGACGGCGCGTTGAACGTGCGCGAGCCGCGCGAGCCCATGC
>NZ_VRVH01000538.1:0-1589 GCF_008040095.1 Methylobacterium sp. WL6
CCGCCGGGCCCGGAGGGCGCCCGCGAGGCAGGCGGCGAGCATCGCCGCGAAGGGCCAGTCGCCGGCCCGGCCGTAGAGGGTGCCGCCGAGGATGCGGACGGGCAGGTCGGCATCGAGCACCGCCTCCTGCTCGATCGGCAGTTGCGCGACGACGCGCCCGTGCGCGTCGATCACCGCCGAGATCCCGGTGTTGGCGTCGCGCACCAGCGGCAGGCCCTCCTCGACGGCGCGCAGGCGGGCCTGCGCCAGGTGCTGGCGCGGGCCCGGCGTGTCGCCGAACCAGGCGTCGTTGGTCACGTTCAGGATCAGGCCGGGGGGCCGATCGGCGGCGATGGCGCCGGCCGGCAGGATCGCGCCGGGGAAGATCGCCTCGTAGCAGATCGTCGCCGCCACCGGCGGCAGGCCCGGCACGTTGAGGATGCGCTGGCCGGCGAGCGTCCCGGCCGAGAAGCCGCCCGGCACGGCCACGAACTGGCGCAGGCCCACCGCCCGCAGGGCCGCGTCGAGGGGCGCGGGCAGGTACTCGCCGAACGGCACGAGGTGGACCTTGTCGTAGCTGTCGACGATGCGGCCGCCGGGCTCGATCGCCGGCAGCTCGTTCGGGCCGAGGCTTCCGCCGGCCGCGGCCTGCGGGCCGGCGACGCCGCGGGCGCGATTGGCCAGGGCCACGGTCAGCTTCTCGGCGGCATCCGGCTGCATCACGGCCAGCACCTCTGCCATCTTGCGCGGGTTCATCGCCAGCACCAGCGATACCAGGACGTCCTGGCCGAGACGGTCGAAGACCCGGGCGGCCTCCTTCGGCTTCATCGTCTCGTACATCGTCACGAGGTTCTTCAGGCCGGCCTTCTCGGCCTCGGCCTTGGCCTTGCCGGATGTGTCGACCTTGTCCTCGGCCTGCTTGAGGTCGCCGAGCCCGGTCTCGAGCTTGCGCTCGGCCTCGCCGAGCATCTTCTCGCGCAGCTCCAGCTCGTCGCTCTTCTGCTTGAGCGCGTCGCGCCGGGCGCCGAGCTTCTCCAGCAGGGCGCGCTCGCTCGGCGAGACCGGCTCGACCATCGGCGGCTGAGCCTGGGGCGGCGGCTCGGGCTTCTTGGCATCCGCCTTCGTCTCGTCCTTGGGCGTCACCGATCCGGTGGTGGCGGGGTCGGCCAGCTCGTAGCCGGCGCGGGCCTTGGCGAGCACCTGGGCGAGGGCCGGCAATTCGGTGCCGACCTGCGGCGTCTCGACCGACATCGCGATGAGCTTCAGCACCAGCAGCCCGGCGGCGGCGAGCGTGACCGCATCGATCATCCGCAGGCGCAAAGGACGGATCGCGCGCATGCGCGCACGCGCCAGGGCGGTCAGGGCCTTCGCGTTGTTGGCGCCCCGGACGACCTTGGCCGCGCGCGCGCCCTCTGCGGCCGCGAGCGCGGTCCGGGCGGGATCGGTCCGGGCGGGAGGCCCAGCACTCATGCGGCGCGGCTCCGCACCCTGTGGAGGGCGCGCTCGGTCATCGCGAGGGCGGCGGCGGCGGCGGCGCCGAGGCGCTCGCCGTTCGGGCCGTCGGAAGCCGGCGTCTCGCTCGCGACGCGCATCGTCGGGCGCTGCACGGC
>NZ_VRVH01000539.1:0-1588 GCF_008040095.1 Methylobacterium sp. WL6
GCCGCGGATGGACGGCTGGTCGGTGCTGCGCGCGCTCCGGGCCGACCCCGAGCTCGGCGCGACGCCGATCATCATGGTGACGGTGCTCGACGAGCAGATTTTTTTTTTATGATTCGGCGACCAGCGATTTCTAGATGTATGGTGTGGTCGGGAGCGTCATATGTGTTTTTGTGACAGTCTCGGGGCCGAGCAGGCCGAGGGCGGCGAGGCAGGCCAGCGTCGTGAGCTTCATGTCGATCAGGTCTCACCACGAGGGTCGATGTCGGCCGGGTGCCCAGGGCGGATGGCCGCCGGCCCGGTGCCCTTCGAGGATATGAGCCTCGCGGGGCGGTTGCCAACCCTCGCGGCCCGCGCGGTGCACGACGGCCGGGCGCCGCCGCGATCACGAACGCTTGGCCTCACGCCTCCGGCGCGTCGACGATCGGGTCGTAGCGCGCGGCATCGAAACCGAGCAGGTTCCAGCTCTGGGCCATGTGCGGCGGCAGCGGCGCGCTCACGTCGATCGGCTTGCCGGTGCGCGGATGCGGGATCACGATCCGGCGGGCGAGCAGGTGGAGCCGGTTCTGGATGCCGCCGGGCAGCGCCCAGTTCTCGACCGAGAAGTATTTCGGGTCGCCGACGATCGGATGCCCGATATGGGCGGCATGCGCCCGCAATTGGTGCGTCCGCCCGGTCACCGGCTTGAATGACAGCCACGACACCTTCTGCGCCGCCTGGTCGACGGTGGCGTAGTAGGTCAGCGCGTGGGTGGCGCCCTCCTCGCCGTGCTGGGCGATCCGCATGCGGGCGTCGGCATCGGTCGGCTCCTCCTTGACGAGGTAGGTCGAGACTCGGCCTTGCGGCGTGCGCGGCACGCCGGCGGTGAGCGCCCAGTAGATCTTCCGGGCCGCCCGCGAGCGGAAGCTCTTGGCGAGCGTCGCCGCCGCGACCCGGGTCTTGGCGACGATCAGGCAGCCGGCGGTGTCCTTGTCGAGGCGGTGGACGAGGCGCGGCTTCTGCCCGTCTGGGCCGGCCAGCGCCTCGAGCAGCCCGTCCACGTGCCGGACGGTGCCCGAGCCGCCCTGGACCGCCAGGCCGAACGGCTTGTTCAGCACCATCATGTCCGCGTCCTCGTAGAGAATCAGCGAGCGGATGTACTCGGCGTCGTTCTGGTCCCGCACCGGGTTGCGCGGCCGGTCGGCGGGCTGGTCGAGCTTGAGCGGCGGCACCCGCACCGCCATGCCCGGCTCGAGTCGGTCGTTGGGCTTGGCGCGCTTGCCGTCGACCCGCAGCTCGCCCTTGCGGACGATGCTCTGGACCCGGGCGAAGGGCAGCTGCGGGAACCGCGCGGTGAGGAAGCGGTCGATCCGCATCCCGGCCTCGTCGGTCTCGACGGTCAGCGTCTGCACGCCGGAGGCCAGCGTCGCCGAGGCCGCCGCGCGCTGCTGGCGCCGGGTCGGTCCCTCGGCGAGGGGCGCCGGCATCTCGTCGGCCGGCCGCGGACGGGTCGCCCGCGCGATCGCCGGCATGGTACGGGACGGCTCGGCGCGGGTCTGCTCCGTCGAGGCGTGCTCCTCCGGCGCCGGGCGCCGCGGCGCGCGGGCAGGCC
>NZ_VRVH01000053.1:0-22697 GCF_008040095.1 Methylobacterium sp. WL6
CCGAGATCAAGGCGATCCTCCGGCGATGCGGATAGCAGCGCCGCCGGCCGCCCACGCCGCGGCGGCGGCGCTGCGATCCGCATCGCCGGAGGATCGCCTTGATCTCGGCGTGCAGGTGTTCGAGGGCGCGTTCCCGGTCGAGCGCATGGCCGAATGCGTGTTCGTCGCGGCCGCGCTCCAGCTCTGCCTGTCGGAGGCCGCCGCCCGCCTCGACCGGTCGGCGCTGAAGCCGGTGGCCGACGGCGTCTGCCCGGCCTGCGGCGGCGCTCCCGTGGCGAGCCTGATCGTCGCCTGGACCCCGGCCGACAAGGCGCGCTACCTCGCCTGCTCGCTCTGCGGCAGCCAGTGGAATCACGTCCGCATCCGCTGCACCGCCTGCGGCTCGGGCGAGGCGATCACCTACCAGAGCCTCGACGAGCTCTCGAAGGACATCCAGGTCGAAACCTGCGGCACCTGCCACAGCTACATCAAGCACCTGCACCAGCACCGCGACCCGGCGCTCGACCCCGTCGCCGACGACGTCGCCTCCTACGGCCTCGACCTGAAGATCGCCGAGGACGGCTTCCACAAGGCCGGGTTGAACCCGCTCTTCGTGACCTGAGCGCCGCTCCGCCGCCGGAGGCGAGGCGCCGGCGGCGCGGTTTCCCCCTTCCGCACCGGGCGGCGACATAACGTCCATCGCGCGCGCGCATGGACCGATTGCGCGCAATCGACGTTGTCCGGGCTCAGGCGCTCGATGCGCCGTCCCCTCGTCCAGGCCCCACCCCCATGATCAAGCTCACCCTCGCCGCCGCCCTCGCGCTCGGCGTCGCCGCCCCCGCCTTCGCCCAGGTCATCGAGACGCCGACCGGCACCACCGTCGTCGTGCCGCCGGGCGCGCCGGGCGTGGTCACGCGCCAGACCAACTCGACCGGCGAGGAAGGCGCCGCCACCTACTCGCCGACCGGCCGCGCCGCCGACGGCATCGCCACCGACTCGGCCGCCTCCGGCAACGAGGGCCAGCCCTCGCGCATCGGCTCGACCGGCAGCGGCGGCGGCCGCTGAGCTTCCGTCCCATCGGCTGACGGCGGCCCCGTCGAAATCGGTGACTGCAGGCGCGTCCCAGTGCGGATGCGCCTGCTTCGGTTATCCGCGGTTCGGCGATGCGGCGCCACCTTCAGCCGGGTTTCCATCGCGCCAGCAGGCTCCGGCGCAGCCGGTGCAGGCGTCCGGTGAGGCTTTGCCCGCGGCGCTCCGCCTCGGCCTCGACCTCGACATCGTAGCGCTCGATCCAGTCGATGTTCTCGGCGCGACGTGCCATCTGCTCGGCGACGCGACCAGGGTCGGGGATCTTCCAGCCGACCCCAAACCCATTCTCCGCGAAGGTCGTCGTGCCAGGTGTGAAGTAGTAGTGCGCGTGGTTCCTGTTGATGGCATCGAACAGGATGTAGTTTGCGTGCAGGTGCAGCATCCCCGACAAGGCGATGGTCCGCCGCGCCGGCGCCGAGAACGGCGCGGTATGGAAGGCCGAGCCAGTCAGCCCCATGACGACCCGTCTCTGGGCGAAGAGCTTGACCTGCTCGGCGAAGCTCATCGTCTCAGGGTACAAGATATCGACGCCCTGGCGCTCCAGCGCGGCCACAAGGTTGCTCTCGTTCACGAGGCGTTGAACCCCAGTCGGCAGGCGCGATTTCGACAAATAGGCCGGTCGCGTGACTGTATCGACCTCGGCTTCGGTCCAATGGCGACGCCCGATGGTGCGACACAGGTCGCCGAACACCGCGTGGGCGCTCTGCAAGCTCCGGAAGCTCGGCTCCGGGATTGCCACCCGCGGCAGCATGACGGGATCTGAGAAGCTCACCACCGCGTCGAGGGTCAAGTCGAGGCCGTCGATCATCTCGGCGAGGAACGGGTGGCGCTCCCAGTACGACCGGCCATGCTCAGGCTGGCAGACGAGTCAAACCGGGCCCGGCTCCCGGCCGACCAGCGGCCACAGGCGCGAGAGGACGTCAACGATGAAATGCCCGTAATGTCCGGTCATTCCATCGATGAGGATATACAATCCGTCCGACGCTGCTGGAAGCGTCCCGCCGCCATCTTCGTCGACCGCAGGGTCGTCGACCGCGACGACCCGGTGCGGCGACCCGCCGACGGCGGGGCGGTAGGTCATGGGCGCCAGCATGCGGAGGCTCGGATTCGCCGCAATCCGCTCGGTCTCGCCCCATATTGCGTTGATGCGTTGAATACGGGTCGCCATCGCCCGTTACATCCCCCGTCGCACCAATCATGTGCTTAGATCCTACGGGTAGCCGTAGCGGCTCTTGGCGGCGGCGAGCAGGCGCAGGATCAGCAGCCAGGGCGGCGTCCGCGCCGGCGTCTGGCGCTGCGCAGCCAAGTCGGCGACGAGCTTGAGCGGCGGGAAATCGATCCGGCGGGGGCGCGGCGGCGTCACCCGCAGCAGCAGCCACAGGGCGGGCAGGCCGATCAGCGCGGCGAGCGCGAAGGGGGCGGCGAAGGTCAATCCGAGCACGACGCCCTCCTAGCCCGTGCCGCGGGCGGCGGCGACCAGCGTCGCGAGGCGAAGCGCCGCCTCGCTCGCGGGGCGGTCGGTGCGGTGCAGGGTCAGCGTCCAGCCGATGCCGCGGGCGATCTCGGACAGGCCGGCCCTGTGCGCCCGGATGCGCCCGCGATAGGCGTCGCCCCAGGCGGCGGCGTCGCCGACGTCGAGCGAGAACCCGGATTCGAGGTCGTGCAGCACCGCCTGTCCCGCGAACGGAAACGTCTCCTCGATCGGGTCGGCGACGACGACGAGGTGGCCGCGGCTGCCGCGGCCGGCGATTTCCTGGACGGCCGCGGCGACGAGGTCGAGGGGGGTGAGGAAGTCGCTGATCAGGATCACCTCGTCGAAGCGGGCGGGGGCCGCGCGGGGCGGAAGGTCCTGGGTCAGGCCGGGCACGTCCGCGACGAGCGCCTGCGCCATCGCCTCCACGATCTTCCGCGATGCGGTCGCGCGGGTGAGGCCCAGCAGCCCGACCCGCTCGCCGCCGTCGACGAAGGCGTCGGCGAGCGCCAGCCCGAGGACGAGCGCGCGCTCGACCTTCGCGGCCTGCGCGAGATCGGACGCGAAGCCCATCGAGGCGGAGCGGTCGATCCAGAGCCAGATGTTGTGGGCGGCCTCCCACTCGCGCTCGCGCACGTAGAGCCGGTCGTCGCGGGCCGAGCGGCGCCAGTCGATCCGCGCCGCCGCCTCGCCGTTCACGAAGGGCCGGAACTGCCAGAAGCTCTCGCCGGGCCCGGCGCGGCGACGGCCGTGCAGCCCGTGCGCCAGCATCGACGAGACGCGGCGGGCTTCCAGCACGAGCCGCGGCATGCGGTCGGAGAGCGCCACCGCGCCCTCGTTCTCCCGCCGGCCCGGGACGCGCGGGATCGCTTCGAGGGCGCGGGCGGCCGCCACGCGCTAGAGCTTCTCGGCGAGCTTGGCGATCAGCCCCTCGACGGTATCGCCGTCGGCGCGCGCGGCGTAGCTCAGCGCCATGCGGTGCTTCAGGACCGGCTCGGCCAAAGCCTTCACGTCGGCGATCGAGGGGGCGACGCGGCCCTCGATCAGCGCGCGGGCACGCGCCGCCAGGGTCAGGGCCTGGCTGGCGCGGGGGCCCGGCCCCCACATCAGCTTGCCCTTCACCAGCGGATCGCCGCTGTCGGGGCGGGCCGAGCGGACGAGGTCGAGGATCGCGTCGACCACCGCCTCGCCCACCGGCAGGCGGCGCACGAGGCGCTGCGCGGTCAGCAGCGCGTCGGTCGACATCACCGCCTTGGCGCCCTGGTCGGCGATGCCGGTCGTCTCGATCAGGATGCGGCGCTCGGCGGCGCGGTCGGGATAGCCGACGTCGATCTCCAGGAGGAACCGGTCGAGCTGCGCCTCGGGCAGCGGATAGGTGCCCTCCTGCTCGATCGGGTTCTGGGTGGCCAGCACGTGGAACGGCCGCGGCAGGTCGTGGCGCTCGCCGGCCACCGAGACGAAGTTCTCCTGCATCGCCTGCAGCAGCGCCGACTGCGTGCGCGGGCTCGCCCGGTTGATCTCGTCGGCCATCAGGAGCTGGGTGAAGACCGGGCCCTTGACGAAGCGGAACGACCGGCGCCGGTCGGCATCCTCGTCCAGGATCTCGGTGCCGAGGATGTCGGACGGCATCAGGTCGGGCGTGAACTGCACCCGGCGGGCGTCGAGGCCGAGCACCGTGCCCAGCGTCTCGACGAGCTTGGTCTTGGCCAGGCCCGGCAGCCCGACGAGGAGGCCGTGGCCGCCGGCCAGGATCGTGACGAGGGCGAGGTCGACGACCTTCTCCTGCCCGAAGATCACCCCGTGGATCGCCTCCCGCGCTTGGCCCACGGAAGCGAGGCAGCTTTCGGCGGTGGCGACGATGCCGTCGTCGAGGGAGGTGGCGGACGAGCCCTGACTCATGCCGATGGAGTTTCCGTCTCGATTGTCGGGCCTTGCGGCCGGGGGCGACGCTGGCGTCGTTCTGGTCTCGGAGTGTGCGGCGGTTCGTGACCGGCTGGCAAGGCCGGCATCGCCGCAGGTTCGCCGGGCGCGGCCCGCGGCGCTTCAGCCGCGGTCTGATGCCGCCACCCGGGCCAGTCCGTCCGAGGCCTCGACCGCATCGCAGGAAAACGGGTTTTCCGGCGCGTTCACCCCGCGCCAGCGCGCGTAGCGCCAGGGCAGGAACCAGCGCGCCCGCGGCGGCAACGCGTCGGGCACGAGGTCGATGCCGTGGGTGCCGAAGGGGCCGCAGCGGCAGATCCGCGAAAACCCCATCCAGGCGCCGGGCCAGAGCCCGTGCCGGGCGATCGCCGCGTCTGCGTATTCGGAGCAGCTCGGCCAGTGCCGGCACTGACGGCCGACGAGGCCCGACAGTGTGAGCTGGTAGCCGCGGATCGCGACGTGGGCGGCCCGCCGCAGCATCGCGTCAGGCGGCGGCTTGCTTGCCGGCCTCGATCCGGTCGAGGGCGTCCACCACCGCGTCGAAGGTCAGCAGAGTCGAGGCGTGGCGCGCCTTGAACTCGCGCACCGGCTCCAGCACGGAGAGGTCGGCCCAACGGCCTTCCGGAGCCGGGCCGTTCGCCTTCAGCATCGCGCGCATGGTCTCGCGCACCGCCCGGAGCTCGCCGGGGCTGGAGCCGACCACGTGCCGCCCCATCAGCGAGGACGAGGCCTGGCCGAGCGCGCAGGCCTTCACGTCGTGGGCGAAATCGGCCACCGTCCCGTCGGGGCCGAGCACGAGGTCGACGGTCACCGTCGAGCCGCAGAGCCTCGAATGCGCCGTCGCGCTGGCGTCCGGCGCGGGAAGCCGGCCGAGCCGCGGGATGTCGGCGGCGAGTTCGAGGATGCGCCGGTTGTAGATGTCGTCGAGCATGGGCGCCTGCCGATCCTTGTCCTCGGTTTCGATCGTCGCGCGGTCGATCCGTGCGATCACCGCGCTTCGTCCCCGGACGGTCCGGGCCTGCCCCGCGCGCCGTGCATTGCGCGATCGTGCAAGAACGACGATATAGGCCGCGTGACGCCGTTTCGCGAGGAGGCGGCTCGTCGACCAGGGTCGCGCCCACGGCCACGGACACCGTAACAACCGGGGCGCCGGCCCGGAGCCTTCCGGGCTCCGAGACGGTTCGACCGCATGTATGCCAAGCCGGACAGTACCACGATGAAGGCCCGTGTGGCGCGGGCTGGAGATGCCATGGATGCCGCGCTCAAATCCCTGTCCTACGGCGCCAGCCGGCCCGTTCCCGAGGCCGAGCCGAGCTTGAGCGTCATGCGCAACGACAACGATCGCGTGGTGGCGAGCCTCGCCGAGCGCCGTGCCGAGACGGCCGCGCTGGAGGTTGCGGAGGACGCCACGAAGGACATTGCCAGAAAGCCCGCATCCGCGACGCGCGTGCCAGAGGGCATCGCGCTGGCGCGCCCGAGCCGCGAGGAGGCCGAGGCCGCCGTGCGCACGCTCCTGCGCTGGGCCGGCGACGACCCGAACCGCGAGGGGCTGCTCGACACCCCGGCCCGCGTGGTCAAGGCCTACGGCCAGCTCTTCGGCGGCTACGACGTCGACGCCGACGCCCTGCTCGAGCGGGTGTTCGAGGAGGTCGAGGGCTATTCCGACATCGTGCTGGTGCGCGACATCCCGTTCTACTCCCATTGCGAGCACCACATGGTGCCGTTCATGGGGCTGGCGCACATCGCCTACTATCCGACCAAGGGCGTCGTCGGCCTGTCGAAGCTCGCCCGCGTCGTCGACACCTTCGCTCGCCGCCTGCAGACGCAGGAGACGATGACAGCGCAGATCGCCGACGTGATCGAGAGCATCCTCAAGCCCCGCGGCGTCGCCGTCCTGGTCGAGGCCGAGCATCTCTGCATGGCGATGCGCGGCGTGCAGAAGGCGGGCGTCTCGACCATCACCACCCAGTTCCGCGGCGCCTTCCGCGAGGATGCCAGCGAGCAGGTGCGGTTCCTGACGCTGGTCCGCGGCGGGAAGGCGTAAGGTTCAGGCGCTCCGCGCGGAGATGGTCGTCCATGGTCCCGTTCGATCCGCCCGGTAGCCGTGCCGAGGTCGAGGAAGGCACGGCCTTCACCCCGCGCTTCGACCGCGACGGGCTCGTGGCCTGCATCGCCGTCGACGCGCAGGACGGCCGCGTGCTGATGCTGGCGCACATGAACGCCGAATCCCTGCAGCGCACGCTGGAGACCGGCGAGGCCTGGTACTGGTCGCGCTCGCGCCGCGAGCTCTGGCACAAGGGCGCGACCTCGGGGCAGATCCAGCGCGTCGTCGAGATGCGCACCGATTGCGACCAGGACGCGCTGCTGATCACCGTCGCGGTCGGCGGCGACGGCGGCTGCTGCCACACCGGGCGCCGGGCGTGCTTCTACCGCGGCGTCACCCTCGATCCCGACGGCCGCGCGGTTCTGCATCCCGCCGGCGCATGAGCGGCGCGCACGCCCTGCTGCGGCACGCCGCACCCGCCGCGATCGCCCCCGGAACCGTCGAGCCGACCCGTGACGCGGCGCCCTGGGAACCGCGGATCGGGCTGGCGCTCGGCGGCGGTGCGGCGCGGGGCTGGGCGCATATCGGCGTGATCCGCGCCCTCGACGAGGCCGGCATCCATCCGGCGGTCGTCGCCGGCTGCTCGATCGGCGCCGTGGTCGGCGGCTGCTTCGCGGCGGGCAAGCTCGACGCGCTGGCCGAGTTCGCGCTCTCCCTCACCCGCCGCCGGGTGCTCGGCCTTCTCGACCCGCGCCTGTCGGGCTCCGGCCTGATCGGCGGCGACCGCCTGCGCCGGCGGCTGGTGCGCGACCTCGGCGACCGCCTCGTCGACGACCTGCCCGTGGGTTTCGCCTCGGTCGCGACCGAGCTCGGCACCGGGCATGAGGTCTGGCTCACCCGCGGGTCGCTGATCGAAGCCTTGCGCGCCTCCTACGCCCTGCCCGGGCTGTTCGCGCCGGTGGAGCGCGACGGGCGCCTGCTGATGGACGGGACGCTGGTCAACCCGGTGCCGGTATCGTTGGCCCGCGCGATGGGCGCCGACCTCGTCATCGGCGTGAACCTCGCCTGCGATCCGCGGCTGCGGGGCGGCGTGATCGAGCCCGAGGCGGTCGATCCGGTCGAGCAGGTCGTCACCGCCGTCGGCGCACGCCGCTGGAACCTGCTCGCCGGCCTGCGCAACCGCCGGGTCGCGCCGTCCGGGCCCGGCATCGGCCGGGTGATGTTCGATGCGTTCAACATCACGCAGGACCGCATCTCCCGCGCGCGCCTCGAGCGGGACCCGCCCGATTGCGCGATCGGGCCCGATCTCGCCGCCATGGGCCAGTTCGAATTCCACCGGGCGGCCGAGGGGATCGCCGCCGGCCATGCGGCGACGCGGGCCGCCCTGCCCCGCATCCGGGCGATGGTGCAGGCCGCGGCCGCGCGGGCCTGATACGTCACGCAACTGTCGTGTCGGCCTGCGATGCGGCCTCACGTCGGGGATCGGCACCGTGCCCGCCCGCCGCAAGGAGCCGACCCGATGGTGTCCAGCCGCCGCCAACTCCTGCTGACCGGCGGGGCCGGGCTCGTCGGGCTCGCCTCCGGCCTCGCCAGGCCGGGCCTCAGCCGCGCCGCCGACCGGCCGATCCTCACCCACGGGCTGCAATCGGGCGACGTCGGCTCCGACTCCGCGATCGTCTGGGCGCGTGCCGACCGGCCGTGCCGCGCGATCGTCGAATGGTCCACCACCGAGAGCTTTTCCGAGATCCGCGGCGGCACGGTCGCCGACGCGCTGCCGGAAACCGACGGCACCGTGAAGGTCGCGCTCACCGATCTGCCGCCGGGACAGGACATCCTCTACCGGATCCGTCTGGAAGACCTGGCCGCCCCGACGATCCGCGGGCCGGCCCAGGTCGGCCGTTTCCGCACCGCGCCGGCCGACCGCCGCTCGGTCTCGTTCTGCTGGTCCGGCGACACGGCGGGCCAGGGCTGGGGCATCGACGAGGCCCGCGGCGGCATGACGATCTACAAAGCGATGTTGGGCAACCGCCCGGACTTCTTCCTGCATTCCGGCGACACAATCTACGCCGACGGGCCGATCGCAGCCGAGGTGACGCTGCTGGACGGCACCCTCTGGCGCAACCGCGTCACCGAGTCGGTGGCGAAGCCGGCCGAGACGCTCGCCGAGTTCCGCGGTCGCTACAAGTACAACCTGACGGACGCGAACGTGTTGGCGATGAACGCGGCCGTGCCGATCCTGGCGCAGTGGGACGACCACGAGGTCACCAACAACTGGTGGCCCGGCGAGCCGCTGACCCGCGCCGAGCACCTTAGGAAGACGTACGCCGACCCGAACGTGCGGGCCCTCGAGGTGCGGGCGTCCCGCGCCTTCCACGAATACATGCCGATGCGCTTCGAGCCGGCCGAGCCGGGCCGCGTCTACCGCAAGATCGCCTACGGCCCCCTCGTCGACGTGTTCATGCTCGACATGCGCTCGTATCGCGGGCCGAACGGCGAGAACCGCGAGACCCGCTACGGTCCGGACTCGTACTTCCTCGGGCCGGTGCAGCTCGCCTGGCTCAAGCGAGCGCTGGCGGAGTCGCGCGCCACCTGGAAGGTGATCGCCGCCGACATGCCGCTGGGGCTCGTCGTCACCTACGATCCCGAGCGGAGCTTCGGGTCGGAGGCGGTGGCGCAGGGCGACGGGCCGCCGCTCGGGCGCGAGCTCGAGATCGCCGACCTGCTGCGGTTCATCAAGACGGCGAACATCCGCAACACGGTGTGGCTCACCGCCGACGTGCATTACACGGCGGCGCACCATTACGATCCGAACAAGGCCCGCTTCCAGGAGTTCGAGCCGTTCTGGGAGTTCGTCTCCGGCCCGCTGCACGCGGGCACGTTCGGCCCGAACAAGCTCGACGACACGTTCGGGCCGCAGCTGCGCTTCGTGAAGGCGCCGCCGGAGGGACAGGCGAACCTGTCGCCGGCGGCGGGCTACCAGTTCTTCGGCCACGTCGCCGTCGACGGGCGGACGGAGCAGATGACGGTGACGCTGAAGGACGCGGCCGATGCCGACCTCTGGCACGTCACCCTCGACCCCGCCCGCGGATGAACGCGGCCCGATCCGGCCTCAGGCCATCGTGATGTAGTCGCGCATCGCCTGATGCTCGGCCTCGACCGCCGCGATCCGGCGCTTGACCACGTCGCCGATGGAGATGAGGCCGACCAGGCGGCCGTCCTCGCAGACCGGGACGTGGCGGAAGCGCCCGTCGGTCATCAGCTGCATCACGTCCTCCACCGTCGTGGCGCGCTTGCAGGTGACGACCTCGGCGGTCATGTGCGCGGAGACCGGCGCATCGAAGGCGCCGCCGCCGAGCTTGGCCAGCGCCCGCATGATGTCGCGCTCGGAGATGATGCCGGCGACCGACCCGTCGCCGTGGGTGACCACGAGGGCGCCGATCCGCTTCTCGGCCAGCAGGTGGATCGCCTCGTCGAGGGTCCGCTCGGGGGTGATGGTGACAATGTCCCCGCCCTTCTCGGCGAGGATGCGTGCGATGGTCATGAAGATCCCTCCCAGGAGGTGAAGCCGCGCGCGCCGTCAGCCACGGTGCGCGCCGACCGCGACGTGCCCGGGTTGATCCCGGATCGCGCCTGCGCTCCGCGCGAGTGTGTGGCGGATGCCGCGTCATGGCAAGGCCGGGCACGACCGTCTCGGGGGTCCGTTCGCTACGCCAATGCTGATCTCGCCGGCCGAGACCGGCAGCGAAACAGTCGTGCCCGCCCGCACCGGGACTATTGCGCGACCGGTTCCCGCGGATCGACGAACGGAAACATCAGGAAGCCGACGACGAAGCCGCCCAGATGCGCGTCCCACGCGACGGCGGCGCTCTCGGCGCCGAGCGGCAGGCTGATCAGGCCGAACAGCAGGTTCGTCGCCATCCAGATCACCAGGAAGGTCACCGCGGTGCGGTTGCGCAGGAGCTCCGGCACCGTCTCGACCGGCCGCCGGGGCGGCAGCTGCCAGGGCTGGGTGCCGTAGCCCGCCAGCGGCGGCTGGAACACGAAGCGGGCGGCGGCCGCCATCAGCGCCGACACGCCGGCCGAGGCGCCGATCAGCGGTGCGGTGCTCAGCGGGTCGATCGCCACGTGCAGCGCGCCGCCGGCGACCGTCCCGGCGAGCCCGATCAGGCCGTAGCGCCAGGCACCGCAGCGCCGCGCTACCGGCGAGCCGAAGGCGGCGAGCCAGACGGTGTTGAAGATCACATGCATCCACGAGCCGTGCAGCAGGCCGTAGGTCGCGAAGCTCCACAGGTACGGGCCGGGATCGGTCAGCACGTAGCGGGCGAAGGCCTCGCGCGCGGCCGCGAACTGGGCGTCGCCGACCTCGCTCGCCGCCCGCATCACCGCGTCGGCCTGGGCCGGGTCGAGCCACGTCGTCCAGCGGGACGGCACCAGCGCGAGGTCGAGGACCAGGCGGATGTCCCAGCTGTCCGGCAGCAGGATCTCGCGGACCGCGTGGATCGCGAGCAGGAGGCCGATCGAGACGGTGACCACGCCCGGCATGTTAAAGACGGGCACGCGGCCCTGGCGCGGCAGATCGGGCGAGGCATCCATGGCGCCACATGTCGGCGCGGCGGCCCGCGGGGCAAGGGCCTGCGGCGACGGCGGCGGCCGGAATGCCGGTCGGCGAACAAAAAAAGGGAGGCGGCCCGGTGATGGGCCCCCTCCCTGAAGCGAAGGATCTCCGAGCCCGCATCGGGTTCGGGCGCCGTCCGGACCAGGAGACGGCGGGGCGCCGAGCGCCCGATCCCTCCGTGCCCCTCGCAAAGGCGACCCGGAGGCGTGGCCGGCGCGGGGCGAACCCGAGCCGTTACGCTGTCGTGATTACTGTCGTGCGGTGGCGCGCGTCACGCAACGTCAACCTCTTCTTAACCTTAACGAAGGGTTGCGCGAGCTTGGCCGCGGCCGCGGGCATAGGCTGTGCGCCGTGGGTCTCGAACTGCCGCCGGATGCATCGCGCCTGATCGCAGGTGTTCCGAAGCGGCACCCATCGTCACGCCGCCGTGCATCGTTCCGGGACACTCATGAAGCATCCGACGAGCCGCATGCTCCACAGCTACTGGGATCGGATCCGCGGCCAGCGCTGTGCGCCGGAGCGCGCCGAGATCGAGCCGGGAGAGATCCGCCACCTGTTGGCCGACAGCCTGATCCTCGAGATCGACATGCCGCACCGGACCGCGACCCTCCGGCTCGCCGGCACCCGGGTCTGCGCCCTGTTCGGGCGGGAGCTGCGCGCCTCGCACCTGTCCGATCTCTGGGGCACGGCGCCCGCCGACCCCTGGCGGATGGTCGAGATCGTGGCGCACGACGCGCTCGGCGTCGTCGCGGGGCTGCGCGGCACCAACAGCGCCGGCGAGGCGATCGACCTCGAGTTCCTGCTCCTGCCGCTGCGCCACCGCGGGCGCACCCAGGCGCGGGCGCTCGGCACCCTGAGCCCGGTGAGCCCGCCGGCCTGGCTCGGCTTGCGGCCGCTCGTCCGCCTCGACACGCTCTCGCTCCGGGTGCTGAACCGGCCCGAGGCCGGGCTGTTTCGGGGTGATTCGGCCGACGGCGATGCCGGCCTCGCGATCCTCGCCTCGGAGGCCGGCTCGTTCGGTGCCCTCCCCCCGCCGGCCAACGACGGCAGCCCCTTCCGTCGCGGCCATCTCCTGGTCCACCGCGGCGGCCGAATCTGACCTGAGATTGCGTCATCCGAAAAAAAGGGTTTCGTAACGAGACCGCGTTAGGTTTTGAGTCCGATCACCAACGGACCGAGCCGGCTTCGGAATGAACACGGCGCAGACACCAGTGGGAACGACCACGTTGCGCCTCGCGCAGGCCTCCGATCTGCGCCGCCACCAGCGCGTGCCGGTGGCGCTGCTCGGTCGCTACATGCTGTCGGATCGCCGCGAATACCCGTGCCAGACTGTCGACATGTCGCCCGGCGGGGTCCGCCTGACCTGCGCGGTCGTGGGCGAGCTCGGCGAGCGCGTGGTGCTGTACCTCGAGCATATCGGCCGGATCGAGGGCGTCATCGCCCGGCATCCGCCGGGGGGATTCGCCGTGCAGCTTTCGGCGACGCCGCGCAAGCGCGACAAGATCGCCTCGCAGCTCACCTGGCTCGCCAACCGCGAGATCCTCGGCCTGCCGGAAGGCCGGACCCACGAGCGCGTCGTGCCCAAGCAGCCGGCGGTGATCGTGCGTCTGGAGAGCGGGCGCGAGATCAAGGCGCGGGTCATCGACATCTCGATGTCGGGCGTGGCCCTGGCCAGCCTGAACGTTCCCCCGCTCGGCGCGACTGTCACGATCGGCAGCACGCCGGGGAAGCTCGTGCGCTATTTCGAGGGCGGGTTCGGCGTCCAGTTCATGCTGCCGCTCTCCCCCGATCGCTTCCACGACGGCATGACGCTGTAGACGCCGCGCGCCCGAGACCTCGGACAGCCGCCATCGCCGGCGACCGGCACGCGCGTCGCGTCGCGCGATCGGCCGATCCCGAGCGATGCCGTCATCGCAGGCGCGCCACCGACCCGACCCGACACCGGCCAGCGCTGCGAGGGGCCGACTCACGCCCGCGGCGTTCGCTCCGATTCGCCATCGGCGTGCGGCTGCGACATCGGGCGGTCGCGATCCGGCGGCACAAGGTTTCCCGATCCTCAACGCGATGCCGACAATCCGCGGCGTCGGCACAGCGTCCGGTTCGGGCTGTTGCGAGCCGGTCCGGTCGCGCCGGGGAATCGATAAAATTGCGCGGATCGGCTTCAGCGCCGCGGAGGGCGAGCGGCCCCATCCTGCCTCCATCGACGGAGGGTTGTGGCGATGGGCCGGGTGTTCAGCAGCAAGGGGACGGTGATCCGGGCGCTCGGCCTCGGGCTGTTCGCGCTTCTCGCCCCCTCCGTCGCCCCGGTCGCGGCGCAGACCCTGGCCTCGCTGCCCGCCCCCACCATCGCCGCCGCGCCGGTCGGCGTCGCCAAGCCGATCCTCGCCTGGGTCGCCTTCTGCCAGGGCTACCCGGCCGAGTGCGCGGTCAACCCCGCCGAGCCCGCCCGCATCGCCATGACCCCGGCGATCTGGAACACGATCCAGGCCGTCAACCGCCGGGTCAACGCTACGGTGACGCCGGTGACCGACATGGACCACCTCGGCGTTCCCGACCATTGGGACCTGGCCGAGGACGGCTCGGGCGATTGCGAGGATTTTCAGCTGCTCAAGCGCAGCCTGCTGGCCAAGGCCGGCCTGCCGCGCCGCGCCATGCGGATGACCGTGGTCATCGACGAGAAGGGCGAGGGCCACGCCGTGCTCACCCTGATCACTGACCGCGGCGACCTGGTGCTCGACAACAAGACCAGCCAGATCCTGCCCTGGCACCGCACCGGCTACACCTTCATCAAGCGCGAGAGCCAGGACGCCGTCGCCTGGGTCTCCCTCGGCGGCGTCACCTCCCCGGTCACCACCGCCAACCGCTGAGGCTCAGGCGGCCTGGAGCGCCGGCTCGGCCTCGACCTCGGACGGGACGGGTTCTTCCGTCATCTCGGCATCCGCCGGCACGGGCCGCTGCGCCGGACGCTTGAGGGCGTCGCGGCGGATCCGGCCGAGCTGCATCTCGATCCGCCCAATGAAGGCGGTGATGTGGGGGGCGACGCCGCGCAGGCTGGCCAGATCGCGCAGGAGGATGTCGACGGCGAGCGCGCGGTCGGCGTCGGTGGGCGAGGCGGCGAGGAACATCTCCACCGCGTGCTGGGCGATGTCGATCGCCCCCGGGGCGCCGTTCTCGGCGAGAGCCCGGATCATGAGATGGATGGGCGGTTGCGACACGGTTGCGATGATCCCTGGCGGCGCGTTGGCCGGCGTCTTGCTGGGACCCTCAAATGCCGATCCCATGGCACCGGCACGCCGTCACGCCGGTGTCACAGTCTCAAGCCGCGAATCACGCCGGAATCAAGGGCTGATCGACCGTGCAGGGCACGCATACCCATGGCGCATGTGCGGGTGGCGCCCTTACATCACCACGCGGGATCGGAACCTTTCGCCGCCGACGTGGTTAATTCGCCCTTAAATTTCGATTGAGCCGCCGACCGGAGCGTGCCAGCTTGGGCGCTTCGGCAGGGCGGAGCATCGAGCATGCGGCACGCGGTTGTCCAGGCGGCAGGTGCCCTCGGCGGCATCCGATGGCGCGATGCGGTGCGGCGCACGGGACGCGCCGCGGCCCTGGGCTTCGCCGGAACGATCCTGATGATCGGGGGTGCCTCCACCCAGCCGCGCATCGCCGCCCTCCCGCCCGATGCGGCCACCGCCGTGGAGACCGGGCCGGCGGCGCGGCCGGTGGCGGCGTGGACCGAGTTCTGCCGACGCATGCCGGCCGAATGCGACGTCGACACCCGCGAGCCGGCGACCATCGCGATGAACACCGCCCTGTGGCGGACGCTGGCGAGCGTGAACCGCCGGGTCAACGCACGGATCAGGCCGATCACCGACCAAGCGCACTGGGGCGTCGTCGACCGTTGGGACTTCCCGGATGACGGGTTCGGCGATTGCGAGGATTACCAGCTGCTCAAGCGCCGGATGCTGATCGAGCGCGGGCTTCCCCGGCGTGCCCTGCGGATGACCGTGGTGATCGACGACATCGGCGAGGGCCACGCGGTGCTGATGGTGCGCACCGACCGCGGCGACTTCATCCTCGACAACAAGACCAACACGATCCTGTCGTGGCGCAACACCGGATACGCCTACATCAAGCGCGAGGGGCAGGACGGGCGGGCGTGGGTGACGCTCGACGGCGGCGCGTCGCCGGTGGCGACGGCCAACCGCTGACGGCCCGGCTCAGGCGCCGACGACGAGGGCCGCGAGGTCGAGGGCGACGCGGCCCGAGAGCAGCCCCCAGCCGCAGGCGATGATCGTCGCCAGCATCACGAACGGGATCGGGCGCCCCTCGATCCGGCGCCCGCGCAGGGTGTTGCGCAGGATGATGAACGGAGCGCCGAAGGCCAGCATCGGCAGCGCGGCGACGGCGGTGACGCCGCCGAGCCCGAGCAGGTTGAAGCTCGCGCGGCGCGTCGTGCACAACTCGAACGCGCTCGCGAGCAAACCTGACAGGGCCAAGCCCACGCAGAGCGTCCGGATCGTATCGAGGGCAGCGGGGGCGAGGACCATGACGCGCGCACTCCATCCGAGGATGCGTGCAGTCTAGCCCGGATGTTTACGAAGCGTTAAGCATTTGTGCGGGTTAGCGTTAATTCGTGCACAGGCGAGACGCCGGCCTCAGGCCTCTTCCTCGAGGTCGATGTCGAGGATCGCCATCCGGAACACGAAGGAATCGTCGCCGTCCTCCTTGTCGTCGGAGATCACGCCGATCGACTCCTCGCCGATGTAGACCTCGGCGGAATCGCCGTTCTTCAGTGCCACGATGCGGATGCTGGCATTGGCGAATTTGCGGCGCAGGTAGTCCTGCAGCTTCGCGACTTCGGGCTTGGTCACGCTGTCGAGCCTTTCGGGTTCTTCATGCAGAGTGTCTTCGGCGATGCGCGCCGTGATCGGCGGCCCGCCCGGCGGCCGGGCCACCGCTTGCCACGCCCTCGGCGGTGGAGCAAGCGCGGCGGCCCGCCCGCGTCAGATCCCCTCGGCCATGTGGATGAACTGGTCGATGCTGACGAGCTGATCCATGGCGCGGGCGGGCTCGGCGCAGCCGGCGGTGCCGACGACGCGGGCCGGCACGCCGACCACCGTGGTGTTGGCCGGAACCGGACGCAGGACCACCGAGCCGGCGGCGACCCGGGCGCATTCCCCGACCTCGATGTTGCCGAGGATCTTGGCGCCGGCGCCGATCATCACGCCGCGGCGGATCTTGGGATGGCGGTCGGCGCCCTGCTTGCCGGTGCCGCCCAGCGTCACCGCATGCAGGATCGAGACGTCGTCCTCGATCACCGCGGTAGAGCCGACGACGAGGCCGGTGGCGTGGTCGAGGAACACGCCCCGCCCGATCCGCGCCGCCGGATGGATGTCGCACTGGAACACCTCGGACGACCGGCTCTGGAGGTAGAGGGCGAGGTCGCGCCGGCCCTGGTTCCAGACGTGGTGCGCCAGCCGGTGGGCCTGGATGGCGTGGAACCCCTTGAAGTACAGCACCGGCTCGATCGCGCGGCTGGTCGCGGGATCGCGATCCATCACCGCGACGATGTCGGCCCGGAACGCCTCGCCGATGCGCGGGTCCGCCTGGATCGCCTCGTGGAAGGCATGCGCCACGAGCTCGGACGGCAGCGCCGGATGCCCGAGCCTTGCGGCGACCCGGTGCGAGACCGCGCCCTCCAGGCTGGTATGGTTGAGGATCGTCGCCACGATGAAGGACGCGAGCTGGGGCTCGTCGCGGATCACCGCCCCGGATTCGGCCCGCAGGCGCGACCAGACCGGATCGACGGTGCCGGCGAGCCCGTCGGCGACGGGACGCCCGAGGGCGTGACTGCCAGTCATGGTATGCTCCTCGGTGGCGCGGGACGAAGCCCGATGGCCGGTCGGCGCCGGGGCGCCCTGGCCGGGTCGCGCCGGGTCACGGATGATCACGGGTCGGTTGCGGACCGGCGATGCCCGGTCGTCGCCCGACGCACGCCGAAAGCTTGGGGTGGCGCCGGCCCTCGATCAAGGGTCGTCGCGAGACGCCGGGCACGGCATTGCAACCCTCAGGCGGTCGCTGCCTGCGCCTGGAAGCGCGCCTCGATCGTTTGCGTCAGGCGATCGACCATCACCTCGACGGGGACGTCGGAGGTGTCAACCGTCGCCGAGGCGCGGGCGTAGAGCGGCTCGCGGCTGGCGAGCACCGCTCGCAGCTCCAGCATCGCCGAGGCGTGGTCGCCGGTCATGGCGAGGTGCCCCTGGTCGCGGACCCGCTGCATGTGCTCCTCCGGCCGCGCCTTGAGCCATACGGTGAAGAACGCCTGCAGCAGGAGGTCGTAGGTGAGGGGCTCGGCGACGATGCCGCCGCTGGTCGCGAGCACCAGCGGGCCGGGATGCTCGGTCAGGCGCCGCAGCGCCGCCTGCTCGAGCCGGCGATAGCCTTCCTGCCCGTAGATCGCGAAGATCTCTTGGACCGAGAGCGCGTTCTCGCGCTCGATCTCGGCGTTGAGCTCGATGAACGGCCAGCCGAGGCGTTCCGCGGTCATCCGCCCGAGCGTGGACTTGCCGGCACCGCGCAGGCCGACCACCGCCACGCGGGGGCGCGGCATGCTGCCGTCGCGCGGGCCGCCGGAGAGCGCTTCCTTGGCGGCCGCGATCTGCGCTGGCGAAGCCTGCCCCAGCAGGTCGCGCAGCACCGGCCAATCCGGAATCGCGTCGTTGCCGGTGATCAGGTCGTCGAGGCGCACGCCCATGGCGTCGGCGACGCGCCGCAGCAGGATGATCGAGACGTTGCCCTGCCCGCCCTCGAGCTGGGCGATGTAGCGCTCGGACAGGCCCGACGTCTGCGACAGCAGCTTGCGCGACAGCCCGCGAACCGTGCGCGCATGGCGGACCCGACGACCGAGGTCGTTCAGGAAGAGTGATTCTTGTTCCACCGCGCCGGCCATGGCGTCGTCCGCTTTCCGATTGATCCCAAGCGCGAGACCGGCCTCTCGGCCATCCCGACGCAAGTCATGCGCCGCGAACCTCGCGTGAGGGCGGCCATGACGCGGTCACGCCCGATCTCTCGCGAGACGTCCGGCGCACCCCTGCCCTCGGTGCATGATTGTTCGTCTCAAGGAATTCGAGCGGTTGCGATGCTGCGACGCAAAACGCGTCCGCCTCACCGGTCCTCTCGTCCGACGCCCCGTATGTGTTGCGCTGCGGTCCCGCGGTCAACCCGGCGCGCCGATCGTTGTAGGGACAACGGGTGCGGTTTTCCCGCGCGATGTGCCCGGTTCTCTCACTCGGTGGTGAGTGCGGTGGCTTCGAGGACGGGCTCCCCGGCGAGTGTCCTGCGGGGCGCCGCGGGCCGTACGACGGCGGCGAGACGCTCGGCCGAAGGCCGGCGCGGCGGCAGCGGCACCGCCACCGTGTCCGCCGCCGGATCGACCGATGTGGCGGCGGCCGGCGTTGGGGCTGCCGGCGTCGCGGCGAGGGTCAGGTTGGAAAGGTCGGCGCTGGCCACCTGGACCGGGGCGCCGAAGGCATCGGGCCGGCGCGGCGGCAGCGGCACCGAGACGGTCTGGGCCGCGCCGGCCGAATCGGCCTGGGGCTGATCGGCCGCCGGATCCTGCGTCGGCCGCAGGCTCGCCATCTCAACCGAATCGCCGGCGCCGAAGGCCGCGGGGCGACGGGGCGGCAGCGGCACCGCGACGGTCTCGGCCGGTGCTGCGGCCGCGGGCGGCGCATAGGCCAGGGCGACGTTGGCGGCGGCGAGGTTGGGGTCGGCCGGGGGGGCGCCGGTGAACAGGCTCGCGACCGCGCTCGCCGAGGCGGCGACCGGGGCGACCACGGAGGCGACCTCGGTGGAGATGCCCTGGCGCTTGGCCGCGTAATAGTACCCGCGATTGTAGTAGCCGTAGGCCTGCGTGATGTTGCCCTGTGCCGTGCGGTAGGCGCCGGCGAGGTAGGCGACGCCGTATTTGAGGTTCGTCGCCGGGTCGAGGAGGCCGGCGGCGTCGCCCTGGTAGCCGAGGCTGCGCGCGGTGGCGGGCTTGATCTGCATCAGCCCGAGCGCGCTGCCGCCCTTGGCCTTCGGGTTGTAGTTGCTCTCGCGCTTCACCACCGCGTGGACGAAGCTCGCCGGGACGCCGTTCGCCTTCGCGTGCTGCTCGATCAGCGCATCGATGTTGTCGCGGGCTCCCTGCGCGATGGCCGGGACGGTCACGACGGCCAGAGCTGCGGCGAGGAGAAGGCGTCGATGCATCCTGAAGACCCGGTCCCGCTTGTTCTGGTCAAGCTAGGTCGGGGTCAAATGAGGCCGGAAAGCGGCTCGGATGCGGTCGCCGGTGGGCGACGAGACCGGGGGCGCCGACCTGTGCCCGGCATGCCACAGACGTCGCCCTCCGGGCTTCAGGGCAGGATCAGCCGATCGACCGCCTCGGCGAAGCCGTCGGCGTCGTTGGTGTCGGTGAGGTCGGTGGCCGCCGCCTTCACCGCGTCCTCGGCGTTGCCCATCGCCACCGAAACCCCGCTGCGCGCGAACATCGCCCCGTCGTTGCCGGCATCGCCGAAGGTGGCGATGCGGTCGCGCGCGATGCCGAGATGCCGGGCCATCCAGTCCACGAAGCCGCCCTTGTCGATGCCCGGCGGCGTCACGTCGAGGTAGTAGGCCTGGGAGCGGTGCACGACCGCGCGGCCCTCCAGGGCGCCGCCGATCTCGGCCTCGCAGGCGGCCAGGTGCGCGTGGTCCCGGCTGACGCCGACGAGCTTGGAGGCGCGGCCCAGCAGGGGGGAAAGGTCGGCGACCACGTTCGGCTCGGCATCGAGGGTCCGGCGCTCGAGGTCCGTATAGGCCCCCGCCGGGTCGCGCAGGCTCCACGAGCCGTCGGCGAAGACCCAGACGTCGAGTTTCGCGGCGACGAGCCGGTCGACCGCATCCCGGGCGGTGGCCTCCGGGATCAGCCGCTCCTCGATCACGGCGAGGTCCGGGCCGACCACCGTCGCGCCGTTGAAGGCGCCCATCGGCAGGCGGAGCGCCAGGGTCTCGACGAGGCCGCGCAGGCCGACCGGCGGGCGGGCGGACGCCACGGTGAAGCCGATGCCGGCGGCGTGCAGGCGCGCCACCGCCGCGATCGTCCCCGGGCTCAGGCTCTTGTCGGTGCCGACGAGGGTGCCGTCGACGTCCGAAATCACGAGGTCGATGCGCCGTGCGCTCATGCGGATTCGCTTCCGGTTCCGTGGATCTGCGCGACGACCCGCTCCGCGACCGTCTCGGGGGGATCGTCGATCCCGACGACGATCGGGTGCTCGTCGGCGGTCGGCGGTTCCAGGATCGCGAACTGGCTGTCGAGGAGCGCCGGCGCCATGAAATGCCCGTGACGACCGGCGAGCCGGCCGGCGATGAGCGCCCGGCTGCCGTCGAGGTAGACGATCCGCACCCGCCGCGAGCCGCCGGTGAGCACCTCGCGATAGGCGCGGCGCAGGGCCGAGCACACGATCACGCCGGACTCGCCCCGCTCCAGCCGGTGCCGGATCCAGACCGCGATCGAGGCGAGCCAGGGCGCCCGGTCCGCGTCGTCGAGGGCGAGCCCGGCATGCATCTTGGCGACGTGCTCGGGCGTGTGGAAGCTGTCGCCGTCGACGAAGATCCAGCCGAGCCGCTCGGCGACCAGCGCGGCCACCGTGCTCTTGCCCGAGCCCGAGACCCCCATCACCACGAGCACCTGCGCGGCGGGCCGCCCCGCCTGGTCGTTCGATCGGGACGGGCTCACGGGGCTGCGGCTCCGGGTTCGGGTTCGGCGGCGGGATCGCAGCGGACGGATAGCACGCCGCCCGCCCGAGGGGGGAACGGCCGCGTCTCAGCCGGCGCCCTTTCGAAGGCCGGGCTGAAGGTCGGCGACGATCGGGCGGACCGCCCGGTCGCGGAGGAATTGCGGCCCCAGCACCATCCGGAAATAGTCGTACGGGCCGGGCCGCTCGTTCGACATTAGGAACTGGAAATGCATCCGGAACGGCTTCCGGCAGACCTTGGCGTAGGTCTCCGGCGTGAGGATGTCCCGCACCTGCGCGGAGCGCACCAGCGGGTTGGCGATCGGGCCGCCGGCGAGCGGCAGGTCGAGGTCGAGCACGGGGTTGAAGCCGGGGAAGTTCATCCAGTCCTGCGGCGCCTGCACGTCGAGCCAGACGATCCGGCGCGAGGCGATGAGCGTGGCGACCTCGGCGCGGACGTGATCGGCGAAGGGCTGCGCGGCGACGAGGGGTAGGCCGGACCCGAGCGTGACCAAGGCGAGGGCCATGTCGTCCGCCCCGAGCTTCGGGGCGCGGGCCAGGATCCGGGCGGCGACCTCCGCGGCCGTGAGGCCGCCGGTGGAATGGCCGACGATCATCACCTCGTCCGGCCGCTCGCCGCGGGCCTCCGCCTCGGCGATCCGCGCCAGGACGCGGCCGGCGAACACCTCGAGCCGCTCCGCGTAGTCGCGCCGCCAGCCGTTTCCGTGCTGCCAGTTGAACACCCAGTCGTTCAGCAGCTGCCAGAAGAAGAACCGGTTGAGCAGCGCCTCGATCGCGACGATCCAGGCGATCCCGGCGACGACGGCGAGGGGCAGGGTGACCCAGGGCGGCCAGCCGAGGCTGTGCCCGAACCAGTCGCCGAGATGGGCGTGCACCATCGTCCCGATCGCCGCGGACAGGGCCGTGAGCAGCACGACCATGACGAACGGGTAGATGACGACGTTCCCGTAGAGCCAGTTGAGCTGGTAGAACCGGAAGATCAGCCCGCGCAGCAGGGCATGCAGCGTGCCGACGACCAGCAGCAGGACGCTCAGGACCCGCGGCCGGCGGAAATCCCGCGCGACGAGGTCGTCCCAGAGCAGCACGTCGTAGGACGTCGTCGCACGCCCCGGTTCCCGGCCCGGACCGACCGTCCAGCTCTGGACGAGGCCGTCCGGGCTGAGGACCGCCGGGGAGATGTCGGGCCGCGGATCGCCGAACCGCTTCGCGTGCCGGAGGAGCTCGCGCACGAACAGGAGGCGATAGCGTGTCCGCGCCTCCGGGTCGTAGCCGGGAATGAAGAACACGTGCCGTCGGCGCACCGTGCCGGGCCGCTCGGCCTGCAAGTCCGGCGGTGTGTAGGAGAGGGGCAGCCTCATGAGCGAGGAAGTTTTTCCAAGTCGTGCGATGTATCGCGGGGCGGCTCGATTGCCATCCCATAGAGCTTCATTTGTGCGAAAACCAGATCGCGCTTCCGGCGGGCGGCATCCCCTGCCCTTCGACCATCGGATCGCGACGGCTTCGTGTGTGCAGCGGGGATCATCACCCTCGATCCGGGCCTGCGCGGCTCAGTGTGTCCGTCCCGCTACGGACAGGGGGCTTCCGTTCGGCTAGGCGTCGAAGCCTTGAAAACGATCAGGCGATCCTGGATGCGCGTCCTCCCTCTGCTCCTGCTCACTGCGCTCGCGGTGTCGGGCTGCTCGGTTCTTCCGGCTTCGGGTCCGACGGCGCGTGCCGTGGAGGCGGGGGCGGAGCTGTCGACGCCGGAGGGGCTGCTGGCGCGCTACGAGCTGGTGGACGTGACCCCGGCGGTGATCGAGG
>NZ_VRVH01000540.1:0-1588 GCF_008040095.1 Methylobacterium sp. WL6
GAGGGCGGCCGTGCGGTCCGCGCGCAGCGCCGCCTCGCGCCCGTGTCGGCCGTCGCCCCGTTCCATCTGGCGATCCGCCGCGTTCACGCCGCCCCCGTTCCGATGCCGTCGCGGATCGCCGCCGCGCTCAGGGCGATCTCCCCGGCACGCGCCCCGTCGCCCTCGGGCAACGCCGCATCCGGCGGCAGCGCTTGGCTCAAGGCGACCGCATTGTCCAGCGCCCGGCGGGCGTCGGCGGTCCGTCCGAGGGCTCCGAGCAGCAGGCCGAGATGGTAATGGGCCATCACGTAGCCGCGATCGAGGTAGAGCGCGCCGCGGAAGGCCCGCTCGGCTTCGGCCTCGCGGCCGAACCCGAGCGCGAGCAGGCCCTCGTAGAGCCGAAGGGACGCATCGGTCGGCCGCGCGGCGAGCGCGTTCCGCAGGAGGCGCCACGCCGCGCCGGTGTCGCCGGAATCGGCCAGCATGCGGATCGTGCGCGCCACGTCCTCCGCCGTCTCGTCGACGACGGTTGGAGCGCTCGCCGCCGGCACCGGACGGAGCGCTTCGGCGACGGCGTCTCCGGCAGGCACCGCGAGCAGCGCCTCAAGAGCCGGACCGGGTTCGATGGGAGTGGCGGCGGGCGGACGCTCGAGCCCGGCCGGCTCGGCAGGATCGGGAGGCGCGGGCAGTGACGCCGATTCGAGCGGACGGCGATAGGCGACCGTGCCGGGGAGGTTCACCGCATCGAGCCAGCCCGCGAAGGCCGGATGGGGCTCCGCATGGCCGATCAGCAGCCAGCCGCCGGGCCGCAGGCGCCGGCCCAGCGCCCGCACGATCGCGGCGACGGTCTCGGCGCTGAAGTAGATCAGCACGTTGCGGCAGAGAATGAGATCGAACCCGTCGAAGCCCTCGGCCGCCGTCCCGTCGACGAGGCTCATCAGGTTCTGGCGCTCGAAGCGCACCATGCGGCGAAACTCCGGCCGCAGGGCGTAGCCGCCCTCGCGGGCCGCCCCGGGGCTCGCCGGGATGCGATGGAAGTGGCGCAAGCGCTCCTCGACCGGCAGCGTCCGCAGCGCCCAGCGGCCGTACTCGGCCGCCCGGGCGGTGGCGAGGGCGGCGACGCTGATGTCGGTGCCGACGATCGCGACGCGCCAGTCCGCCAGGGCCGGGCCGAGCAGCTGGTGCAGCAGGATCGCCACCGAGTAGGGCTCGGCCCCCGTCGAGCAGCCGGCGCTCCAGACCCGGAGGCTGCGCTCGGCCGCGCGCCCGGCGATCAGGCCGGGTAGGATGGTCTCGCGCAACGCGGTGAACTGCTCGGCGTAGCGGAAGAAGAAGGTCTCGCCGATGGTGATCTCGGCCTCGAGCGCGGCCCATTCGCCGGCGCCCGCGTTCAGGCGCGCGTCGTAGGCCGCGGCATCGGCGACGTTGCAGGCCTTGAACCGCCGCCGCAGGCGGTCGAACAGCAGGTCGTCCTTGTCGGCGTAGTAGTGATGGCCGGTGCGCGCGATGATCCGCGCCTTGAGGACCGCGTAGCCCGGATCGTCGTGGGGGCTCGGACCGGGCGGCCGACGCATGGGGTCCCGCGCCTTCCGCTCAGGCGGCCGGCAGC
>NZ_VRVH01000541.1:0-1567 GCF_008040095.1 Methylobacterium sp. WL6
GGGAAGGGGGCAGGGCGCGGTGGCCGGGCTCGGTGAGCGCCCCGGCGAGGCCCGGCCCCTTGCGCCTGACCGAGAGGATCGCATCCTCGTCGAAGGCCAGCACATCGAGCACCGGCCGTGCCGGGTCCGGTCCGGGCGGAGGCACGGGCCCGGGCGCACGGCGTGCGAGGACGACCGAGCGCAGCGTCGTCGCGGGCAGGGCGTCGAGCGCACCCTCCAGGAAGGCCGGGGCGACGAGATGGGTCGGGCGCGGATGCGCCAGGCTCTCGATCAGCGCGCCTCCGTCGAAGACCGGCATCGTCTCGAGGTCGGCGCCGACGGCGAGCGCCGCGCCGAGGCCGGTGACGATCCCGCGCAGATCCGAGGGCGGCAGCAGGGTGAGGATGCGGTCGCCGGGCTCGATCCGGGCCGAGACCAGGTGCGCGGCGACCGCCGCGAGCAGGGCGTCGCCCGTCCGGTGGACCGGCCGCGCCGGATCGCCCGCCACGAAGCTGACGAGGCCGCCGCCGGTCTCGGGCAACGCAATGGCGCCCCCGGCCCGGTCGAGGGCGAGCGCGTCGAGGTTGATCACGCCGTCGGGCACGGCCGGGCCGAAGGCGGCGAGATAGCGCAGGCCGAAATAGCCGGCCGCGATCCGGCACATCGCCTCCGCCGGGCGGCCGGCCCCGACATGGGTCTGGGTCAGCACCGCGAAGAGGCCGGCCGCCTGGATGCCGGCCGCCGCCTGCGCCTCGGTCCAGGACGCGGGCAGCGGGCAGGGGACGTGCCCCGCCGCCTCGACGGCGAGGTGGGCGATCAATCCCTCGGTGCTTCCGGGAAACCACAGGCCGATCCGGCTTCCCGGCGGCAGCCGCCACGTCCGCAGGGCCCGGCCGAGCCGCCCGACGATCTCGGCCGCCGTCCCGTAGGTCCAGGTCATCGACGGCCTGTCGCTCCAGCCGCGCTTGGGCGCGGCGTCGGAGAAGGCGAGGCGGGCGGGGTCGAGGCGGGCGGTTCCGGCGAGCAGCGCGCACAGGCCCACCCGCGGAAGGACGACCTCGGCGGCGGCCGGCGACCGCACCGGCTCGCGGGCCGCCGTCCGGGGCAGGGGGCGTCGATCGGCGGCCGGTCCCCATCCGGCGGTCGACGGCTCGATGGAGGGCTGCGCCGCGCTCACGGGGTTCTCGAACTCCATCCGAAGGGCGTCGCCCGACATCCCGCACGGGGACGACTGGCCATCGATGCGGGTTTTAGGGTTAACCCCCGCCTAAGGCCGACCCGCGGATATCCCGCATGCGCGGGGCCGGGTGTCGCGGTGGGTGTCATGCCTTCGCCGCATTCGGCGGGGAATGCAGGCCGCCCGATCGCCCGGGACCAGCGCGGCGCCCTGTCGGACCGGCCGCCCGCGTCCCGCACCGCATCACGTTTTCCCGTCACGACGACGTCCTCTTCATCGACGAACTTCAAAGGGTCTGAGCCGATGTCCTTCGCCAAAAGCCCGGCGCTCCTGATGCGCGCCGCCGCGTTCCTTGCGCTCGCCGGCCTTGCCGGACCCGCCCTCGCCCAGCCGAAGAAGGCGACGCCGGCC
>NZ_VRVH01000542.1:0-1563 GCF_008040095.1 Methylobacterium sp. WL6
CGCCCGCCGGATCGCGCCGTTGGCCGAGACTCCGCCGGCGGCGACGAGCGCGGTCGGGTGGCCGGCGACGGTGGAGAAGGTGCGCAGCGCCACGCGGACGCGGTCGACCACCACGTCGACCACCGCGGCCTGGAAGCCGGCGCAGAGGTCGGCGACGTCGCGCTCGGCGAGCGGCGCGGTGCGCTCCGCCTCGATCCGCAGCGCGGTCTTCAAGCCGGACAGCGAGAAGTTGGCGTCGCGACGCCCGAGCATCGGCCGCGGCAGGGTGAACCGCTCCGGATCGCCGGCTTCCGCCATGCGCTCGACCTCGGGGCCGCCGGGATAGGCCAGACCCAGGAGCTTGGCGACCTTGTCGAAGGCTTCGCCGATGGCGTCGTCGATGGTGCTGCCGAGGCGCACGTAGTCGCCGACGCCCTTCACCGCCACGAGCTGGGTGTGGCCGCCGGACGCCAGCAGCAGGAGGTAGGGAAAGGCCAGGCCGTCGGTCAGCCGCGCGGTCAGCGCGTGCGCCTCCAGATGGTTGACCGCGAGCAGGGGCTTGCGCGCCACGAGCGCCAGGGTCTTGGCGGTGACGAGGCCGATCAGCACCCCGCCGATCAGGCCGGGGCCGGCCGCCACCGCGATGCCGTCCACGTCCTTGAGGGCCAAGCCGGCGCGGTCGAGCGCCCGCGCGATCAGCCGGTCGAGCACCTCGACATGGGCGCGGGCGGCGATCTCCGGCACCACGCCGCCATAGGCCGCGTGCTCGGCGATCTGGCTCAGCACCTCGTTCGACAGGATGACGCCGCGGCCGTCCTCCCCCGGCGCGACGATCGCGGCGGCGGTCTCGTCACAGGTGGTCTCGATGCCCAGCACGTTCATGGTGACGATTGACGCTTCCGTTTCCGCGCGAACCCGCCCGCCCCGTGTATCCGCACCGGACGCCCCCCGGCAACGACCGGGACCGCCTCAGGGCGCGTCGGCGTCGTCGGCCGGATCGGCCTCCGGGATCGGCGCCGCGCCCCAGCCGGCCAGCACGGCGTTGAGCTCGTCGAGGACGAAGTGGCGGGCGCTGTCGCGGTCGTAGCCCTCGGCGAGGAGGTCGTCGTAATCGGTGAAGACGTGGCGGGCATAGGCGACGAGCGCAAGCCGGGCCGCCGTCTCGGGCGCCGCCCCGCGCAGGCCCGGGCTGGCGAGCGCCGAATCGACGATCGCCTCGGCCTCGAACCCGGGCAGGCGCCGGGCGAGCCGCGCGAGCGCATCGGCGACCTGCTCGCGACGGTTGCGCGGTGCCCCGCCGTCCTGTCGCGCTGCGGGCAATCGACGCTCCCCTCTCCGCTCCGGCGCGATCGGCCGGCCTCGATGTCGGCGTGCCATAGTTTTTGACCAGGTGCACGTTAGGATGGGTTGCATCGACGACGCGCCCGATCGGGATCCGCACGAGGACGTGCGGCCGGCCGCACGCGCGACGCCCCGGAGACAGTCTATTATAAACAACTGACGCAGCCGACGACTACATAAGTGTAGATATCGGTGGTGGCCGGATAATTTAAAAAAAAAAGGGGGGGGGGGGGGGGGGGGGGG
>NZ_VRVH01000543.1:0-1558 GCF_008040095.1 Methylobacterium sp. WL6
CGCCCGGCGCTGGGCCGGCGTGACGGGCGGCGGATCAATGGGCATGATCGTGGCCGCCGCCCAGCCGGAACGCGGCGTCGCGCCCTGCCTCACGGTTGCGCGCTGAAAGCCGTGCTCCGGGAAGGCCTCGGCCCGCATCGACCGATGCAGCCTGCCGCATCGCCGTCGCTCGGCCCCTCGCGATCGCGCGAGCCGGCATGCCCGGGACGCCGTCCCCCAACCGCCCGGCCGCCCGCGGCCGCGACCGACACCGCCCCCTTCAGGAGAGTTGCCATGTCCAAGCTGTTCCGTCGCCGCGCGACCGGCTCCCTCGTCGCCCTCGCGCTGCTCGCGGTCCCGGCCGGCGCCCACGAGTACAAGGCCGGCGCGCTCGCGATCGCCCATCCCTGGACGCGGGCGACCCCGAACGGCGCCAAGGTCGGCGGCGGCTACCTCAGCGTCACCAACACCGGCACCGCGCCGGACACGCTGCTCGGCGCCACGGTGACCGGGGCGGACCACGTCGAGATCCATTCGATGACGATGGACGGCACCGTGATGAAGATGGCTCCGGTCCCGGGCGGCCTGGTCATCGCCCCCGGTGCCACGGTGACGCTCGCGCCGGGCGGCTACCACATGATGTTCGTCGACCTGACGGCGCCCCTGAAGAAGGGCGAGCGCGTCAAGGGCACGCTGCGGTTCGAGAAGGCGGGGACCGTCCCGGTCGAGTTCGCGGTCGAGGCGATCGGCGCGAAGGCCCCCGAGGGCGCGCAAGGGGCGGCCGGCGGCCACGATCATGCCCATTGATCCGCCGCCCGTCACGCCGGCCCAGCGCCGGGCGGGCTACGGCATCCTCGCGGCGGTGCTCGTCGGCATCCTCGGCATCGCCGGGGGCGTCGTGGCGATGCTGCCGCGCGGGCCCGCCAAGCCGGCGATGTCGGTGGTCGGCGGCCCGTTCCGGCTGCAATCGTCCAAGGGCGGGATCCTCGATTCGGCGACGCTGGCCGGCCGGCCCTTCCTGGTGTTCTTCGGGTTCACCCGCTGCCCGAACGTCTGCCCGACGACGCTGGCCGACCTCTCCAACCTGATCGACGACCTGCACAAGGCCGGCGGCGACATCGGCGCCTACTACATCACCCTCGATCCCGAGCGCGACGACGCCGCGGTGCTGCGCGACTACATGGGCTCGTTCAGCGATTCGATCACGGGGCTGACCGGGACCCGCGAGGAGATCGACCGGGTGGCGCGGTCCTACCGCGTCTTCTCCAAGAAGGTCCCGCTGCCGGGGGGCGACTACACCCTGGAGCACACGCTGATGGTCTACCTGATGGACCGGAACGGCGGCTTCGTCGGCCCGCTCGATCTCGCGGCCGGGCACGGGCTCGCCCTCCGGCAGATCCAGGCCGTCCTGTGACGGGTCGGGCGAAGCGCGTCGGCGCCCTCGGCACCGCGCTGATCCTGCTGGCGATCTGGGCGCAGTCGATCGTGCCGCTCGCCGCCCTGCGGATGGCGCCCGACGCCGCGCCGCTCGGCCTGTCGGCGATCTGCGGCCATGCCGGCGCAGCCGACGCCGCGGGGG
>NZ_VRVH01000544.1:0-1554 GCF_008040095.1 Methylobacterium sp. WL6
CGCCTCTGCGTGGCGGCGGGCGAGCAGCAGCGGCTCGTCGCCGACGTCGCGCCAGCCGTGGCGGGCGGGATCGACGAGGACCGGCCCGGGCAGGCGCCCGCCGTAGCCGCGGCTGAGGAAGGCGGGCGTCCGTCCGAGGTCGCGCAGCAGCGCGGCCAGGGCGATCGCGCTCGGGGTCTTGCCGGCGCCGCCGAGGGTGAAGTTGCCGAGGCACAGGACCGGGCACTCCGCCCGCGCGCCGGGCCGGTCCATGCGGGCGGCGGTGTGGCGGCCGTAGGCGCGCCCGAGCGGCGCCAGCAGACGTGCGGCCGGATGGTCCAGGCCGTCCTGCCAGAAGCGCGGCGGGCGCATCAGCCCTGATGGAAGGCGGCGAGCTTCATCTGGGCGATGAAGGGGTCGAGCACCGCCAGCGTCCGCTCCACCGCGCCCTCGAACGGCACCAGGGCGCGCTGCCCGGCCCGGGTCATCGCGTCGATGCGGTCGGGGGCGGCCATCAGGTCGGCCAGCGTCGCGGCGAGCTCGGCGGCGTCGGCGACCGCGGCGGCGCCCCCTCCGGCATCGAGGGCGCGGTAGACCTCGGTGAAGTTCTCCGTGTGCGGCCCGTGCAGCACGGCGCTGCTCAGGCGCACTGGCTCGATCGGGTTCTGGCCGCCATGCGGCACCAGCGAGCCGCCGAGGAACACCAGCGGGCTCAGGCGGTAGAACAGCCCGAGCTCGCCGATCGTGTCGGCGACGTAGAGGTCGATCGACGGGTGCGGGCGCCCGCCTGCCGAGCGGCGCGCGCTGCGCAGGCCCTGCGCCGTGGCGCAGGCCGCCACCTCGCCGCCGCGATGGGGGTGGCGCGGGGCGACGATGGTCAGGAGCCGCGGGAACCGGCCCTTGAGCGCGGCATGGGCCTCGGCCGCCGCCGCGTCCTCGCCCGGATGGGTGCTCGCCGCGACCCAGACCGGGCGGTCGCCGATCATGTCGCCGAGATAGGCCACCTGCTGCGGATCGGCCGGCTGCACGGCGGCGTCGTACTTGAGGTTCCCCGCCACGCTCACCCGCGGCGCGCCGAGGCGCACGAAGCGCTCGGCGTCGTCCCGCGTCTGCGTCAGGCAGATCGCGATCCGCGCGAGCAGCGCCCGCGCCGTGCGCGGCGCGCGCGCCCAGCCCGCGTACGAGCGTTCCGACATCCGCCCGTTGACGAGCAGCAGCGGGATGGCGCGGGCATGCAGCGCCACCACCGTGTTCGGCCAGATCTCGGATTCGGCCACCAGGGCGAGGTCGGGCTGCCAATGGTCGAGGAAGCGCTCGACCCAGCGCGGCGCGTCGAGCGGCATGTACTGGTGCACGGCGCCGGCCGGCAGGCGCGCGCCGATCAGCTCGGCGGCGCTGCGGGTGCCGGTGGTGACCAGCACCGAGAAGCCGCGGGCGATCATGCCCTCGACCAGGCCGACCAGCGAGAGCGATTCGCCGACCGAGGCCCCGTGCATCCAGACCAGCGACCCGACCGGCCGCGCCCGCCCGGGCAGGCCGCGGCGCTCGGGCAGCCGCGTCGGGTCCTCCTTGCCC
>NZ_VRVH01000545.1:0-1541 GCF_008040095.1 Methylobacterium sp. WL6
GCCGTCGTGGTCGGCCGACAGCCTGCAGGCGGCGGCCGCCCGCACCGGGCTGACCTACGGCACCGAGGTGCCCGGCTTCCGCTTCGCGCGCGATCCCGCCTACCGGCAGGCGGTGGCGCGCGAGGCCGGGATGCTGGTCTGCGGCACCGAGATGAAGATGGAGGTGGTGCGGCCCGAGCCCGGCAAGACCGATTTCGCGCAAGCCGACGCCCTGGTGCGCTTCGCCCGCGGCAACGGCCAGCGCATGCGCGGGCATACGCTGGTCTGGCACGAGGCGCTGCCGCCCTGGGTGCGCCCGCTGCTGGCGCGGGCCACCGCCCCCCAGGCCGAGGACTTCCTGCGCCGCTGGATCGAGACCGTGGCCGGCCGCTACCGCGGGCAGATCGCCTCCTGGGACGTGGTCAACGAGGTGCTGTCGCAGGACGGCGGCGGCCCGGAGGGCCTGCGCGAGAGCCCGTGGCTCACCGCGCTCGGCCCCGGTTACGTCGACCTCGCCTTCCGCATCCTGCACGAGGTCGACCCGACGGCGGCCGGCTGCTGGAACGAGGACGCGGTCGAGCAGGGCGTGCCGTGGATGGAGGCGCGCCGCACCCGCGTGCTCAAGCGCCTGGAGGGGATGCTGGCGCGCGGCGTGCCGATCCGCCGCTTCGGCCTGCAATCGCACATCACCAGCACGGTGCCGATCGACCAGGGCCAGCTTCGGCGCTTCCTCGCGGAGATCGGCAGGATGGGGCTCGGCATCGAGATCACCGAGTTCGACATCGACGACCGGGCGTTCCCGGCCGACATCGCCACCCGCGACCGCAAGGTCGCCGACCTCGCCAGATCCTATCTCGAGGTCGTGGCGGCCGAGCCCGCGGTGCTGACCGTGATGTCGTGGGACCTCTACGACCCCGACACGTGGCTCAACGACCACCCCTACCGCAAGCGCCCCGACGGCCTGCCCCAGCGCGCGCTGCCGCTCGATGCGCAGTTTGGGCGCAAGCCGCTCTGGCACGCGATGCGGGCGGTGTTCGCCCAGGCGCCGGACCATGCGGCGGCGCGGGCGAAGCTGCGGTAGCGCCCCTCGGGCCCAGGGGCCAGGCTCTGCACGTCGCGCAGCTTGCCGTCGCGCGGCGCCTCCTCGATGCCGTGCTTCCGCGCCTCCGCGACGAGGCCTTCCATGCCCTTGCGATGCTCCGGGCAATGCTCCGGCTTGGTCTCGCCGCCCTTGGCCGGGATCGGGCTCCGCAGCACCTCGGCGTGCGTCCGGATGCCGCCGAGCGACGGCTCCGGCATCCGCTTCCGCCTGGCGTCGCTCGCCCGGCCGATCGGACAAGCATGCCCCCGTTCCGGCGACGCGTTCGACACGAAAGCGTGACGGGCGGGGCGGCCGGCATCGCCCGAAATCCGCCGGCGGGACCGTTCCCCGGGCGGCGGATCTGCTAGGCATCCTGTCTCGCCCGAGGGGCGTGCGCACGGCGGTCGCGCCGCTGGAGGCCGGGTCTTGGGCGCGATCGACGAGACAGGGGCCCGAGCCCGGGCGACCCGCGCGGACGGCC
>NZ_VRVH01000546.1:0-1534 GCF_008040095.1 Methylobacterium sp. WL6
GGCTCACGGCGCGCGATAGGCCGATCCGTCGCCGGCGGTCGCCGGGTGGTCGACGTAGCGGCCGTGCCGGGGCACCGCGACGGTCTCGAAGTCCCGCGCCAGGACGTCGAGGCCGCGGCGCATCTCCGCGCCTTCCAGGGCGCGGCCGTGGCCGGTGACGACGCGCTCGGGCTGCAGGGCGGCGAGGCTGCGGACCGAGGCGGCGGCGGCGGGCCAGTCGATCGTCAGGTACATCGGCGGCCCGTGGATCTCGAGCTCCTGGACCGCGACCGCGTAGATCGATTCCTGCGGCGTCGTCACGAAGGCGTCCCCGGCGATCAAGGACCGGTCGCCCGGGCGCCAGAGCGAGACGTGGCCGGGGCTGTGGCCGGGGGTGTGGATCCAGCGCCAGCCCGGCATCGGCGGCACCGTCCCGTCCTCCGGCAGGGTGACGAGGCGGCTGGCCACGTCGACCGGCTTCGTCGGGTAGAACGGCGACAGCAGCGCCAGCGCGCCGCCGCCGACATTCGGATCGGGCCGCGGGTAGGCGGCGCTGCCGTCGAGGTAGGGCCGCTCCAGCGCGTGGGCGTAGACGGGCGCGTCCCATTCCGCGGCCAGATCCTCCAGCACCCCGACATGGTCGAAATGCCCGTGGGTGAGGACGATGGCCGCCGGGCGGGCGCCCGGGCCGAAGCGTGCCTCGGCCGCGCCCTGGATCAGGCCCTTCGTGCCGGGAATGCCGGCATCGACCAGCACCCAGCCGCGATCCCCGGCGCCGGGCGTGCCGACGAAGACCACGTTGACCATCATCAGGCGGCGATAGGCGAGATCGCCGGCGAGCGTCCTTGTGCCGTCCTCGGCGGCCTTGTCCGCCTGCGCCTCCGGGTCGACCGAAACCTGCTGGACCATGGCCGCGCGTCCTTTCGATGGGGGGCGATGACCGCCCGCGTGCCGACGCGGATCCGATCGGCCACGCGTCTCGCCTACCATATCATTTGCCGGCAAATCAGATATTTTCCGCCGGCAAGGTTCTTGGCATGCCGCGCGACCCGGAGGCGTCGCTGGACCAGGGCCGCAGGGCCTCGGGAGTTCGGAAATCGTGCGGGACCGCGAAGTCGGCCGCCGCCCCGCGCATGGCCTGCAGCGGACGGGGGAAGCCGCTGCGGCCGCCGTAGTCGAAGGCACCGGGCCGGGAGAGGCGCTTGGCGGCGATCAGCCCCTGGGCACAGACGACGTCGAGCACCGTCACGCCCGCCACCGCCGCCGTCGCGGCAACGCGGTTGGCCCTCTGCCCACGATCGCCCTCGAAGCCCTGGGCCAGGGTCGCGAGGTCGAGGGCGTCGCCGACGACGCGGCCCAGGATCCACGGCGCCGGATCGTGGCTCGTCAGGATGGCGACGCCGGTCGCGACCTCGCGCACGCCGTAGCTGCGCACCAGCGTCTCCCGGCCCTCGAGGCCGAGGGTCCGGCACAGGCCCCGCGGCGCCGCCAGCTCCAGCAGCCCGAGGCCGATCGAGAACCAGCCGAGGCCGCGCGCGAGCGCGTGGTGGCCGGT
>NZ_VRVH01000547.1:0-1529 GCF_008040095.1 Methylobacterium sp. WL6
CCCGCGGCCTCGCGGTGCTCGCCGTCGCCGGCGTGGCGGGGCTCGCCCTCACCCTCGACCACGACCGCGTCGCACCGGGGGCTCAGGCCCGGGCCGAGGGGATCGAGCCGTTCACGCAGGCTCGCCTCGACGCGCTGCTGGCGAGCGGCCGGCCGGTCTTCGTCGACATGACGGCGGCGTGGTGCATCACCTGCCAGGTCAACGAGCGCACCTCGCTCGGGACGGCGGCGGTCGGCGCGGCGATGCGCGCGCGCGACGTCACGTATCTCAGGGGCGACTGGACCAACCAGAACCCGGAGATCACCCGCCTGCTCGAGCGCCACGGCCGGAGCGGCGTGCCGCTCTACCTGCTCTACGCGGGTGCCGGAGAGCCGACGGTGCTGCCGCAGATCCTCACCGAGGGGACGATGCTGAGCGCGCTGGACGCCGTGAAGGCGACGGGCCGCAGCGCGGGGCTCGACGGCGGGGGGACGAAGCTCCCCTGAAGCTTGGTAAAAATATAATTTTCGTAGGACTGAAATCACTTCAGTGTGCGCGACGGCTCCCTCTCCCATGGGGAGAGGGTTGGGGTGAGGGTCGTGACCGACCCGGATGACTCACGCCCCTCATCCTGTCCTTCTCCCCATGGGAGAAGGGACCCACGGCAGGTTGCGGATCGTTGCGGTCGCTTGAGCCGTCCACCGAAAGCCGAACTCAATCTTCGCCCGAGAACGTCTCGTCGAAGGCGTACCCCGAGCCGCGGACGGTGCGGATCGGGTCGGTCTCGCCGGCGCGGTTCAGGGCCTTGCGCAGGCGGCCGACATGCACGTCGACGGTGCGCTCGTCGATGTAGACGTCGTGGCCCCATACGCCGTCGAGGAGCTGCTCGCGGGAATAGACCCGGCCGGGGCTCTGCATCAGGAACTCGAGCAGCTTGAACTCGGTCGGCCCGAGGTGGATCTCGCCGCCGGCCCGGCGCAGGCGATGGCTGTCGCGGTCGAGCTCGATGTCGCCGGCTTCCAGCAGGTTCGCGACGTGACTGGGCTTGGCGCGCCGCAGCAGCGCGCGGACGCGCGCCAGCAGTTCCGGCACGGAGAACGGCTTGACGATGTAGTCGTCGGCCCCCGTCCCGAGGCCGCGGATGCGGTCGCCCTCCTCGCCGCGGGCGGTGAGCATGATGACCGGCAGGGACACCGTCTCGCGCCGCGCCCGCACCCGGCGGCACAGCTCGATTCCCGAGAGCCCCGGCAGCATCCAGTCCAGCAGGATCAGGTCGGGCACCTGCTCCTGCAGGCGCAGCTCGGCCTCGTCGCCGCGGGCGGCGGAATCAACCTCGAAGCCCTCGGCTTCGAGGTTGTAGCGCAGGAGGGTGGTCAGCGCCTCCTCGTCCTCGACGATCAGGATCCGCGTACGCATGCAGGGCACTCCCGGGCGGACCGCCCGACTTTCTCATCCATCGCCACGGACCTCCCGCCCCCCTGAAGCGGGTCGGGAGAGGGGAGCGCCGTATCCGGAGCGGTCGCTCCCCTCTCCCGACCCCCGCTCACGCG
>NZ_VRVH01000548.1:0-1509 GCF_008040095.1 Methylobacterium sp. WL6
GGTCTGGCGGGCGCACGTGCGCGCGTTCCTCCGCAGCCCCGGCGCGGCGCTCGGCTTGGCGGCCCTGGTGCTGACGGTCCTCGCCGCCTGCCTCGCCCCCTGGATCGCGCCGCAGGACCCCTACGACCTCGCCAACCTCGACGTGATGGACGGCACCCTGCCCCCCGGCAGCCGCAGCGTCTCCGGGATGCTGTACGCGCTCGGCACCGACGCGCAGGGGCGCGACATGCTCTCGGCCATCCTCTACGGCCTGCGCGTCTCCCTCGTCGTCAGCCTCTCGGCGACCCTGGTCGCGGCGACGCTCGGCTCCACGATCGGCGTGCTCGCGGCCAACGCCGGCGGCCGGGTCGATGCCGTGCTGATGCGGCTCGCCGACCTGCAGCTCTCGTTCCCGGCGATCCTGATCGCGCTGGTGCTGCTCGCCGCCTTCGGCCGCGGCGTGGACAAGGTGGTGATCGCCCTGATCGCCGTGCAATGGGCCTACTACGCCCGCGCCATCCGGGCGACCGCCCTGGTCGAGCGCCGGCGCGAGTACATGGAGGCCGCCCGCGCGCTCGCGCTGCCGCGCCGCAGCCTGATCTTTCGCCACCTGCTGCCGAACTGCTCGGCCCCGGTGATCGTGGTGGCGACGATGCAGGTGGCGCACGCCATCGCGCTCGAGGCGACCTTGTCCTTCCTCGGCGTCGGCGTGCCGGTGACCGAGCCCTCCCTCGGGCTGCTGATCAAGAACGGCTACGACTACCTGCTCTCGGGCAAGTACTGGATCTCGACCTTCCCCGGCCTGGCGCTGGTGGCGGTCATCGTCGCGATCAACCTCGTCGGCGACCGGCTGCGCGACGTGCTGAACCCGAGGTTTTCGGATTGATACCCTCCGGGACCGGCCGAAGAATTCTGTCCGTGCACATCCCTTCCGGCCCCGGCGGGCGATCGCGGTCACATGTTTCGCCACGCATTCCAGAGGTGGCGCGGGTTCCCTCTTCCGTTCGGGAGAGGGGGCCGCGTGGTGCTTCGCGCAATCCGTCCGTCTGCCGACGCGCGGGCATGCGCGCCTCCGCGAGCCCGCAGAGGGGGGAGGCAAGCGGCGTCGGGCAGGGGAACGCGCCATGACCGCCCCCGTCCTTGCCCTCGAAGACCTCAGCGTGAGCTTCAAGGCCGGCGGGCGCGAGCACGTCGCCGTCGACCGGGTGAGCCTCACCGTGGGCCGCGGCGAGGTGCTGGGGCTCGTCGGCGAATCCGGCTCGGGCAAGTCGGTGACCGGGCTCGCGCTGATGGGGCTGATCGAGGCGCCCGGCCGGGTCTCGGGCGGCCGGATCCTGCTCGAGGGCCGCGACATCGCCGGTCTGCCGGAGGCCGAGCTCCGGCCGCTGCGCGGCAGGCGGATGGCGATGATCTTCCAGGACCCGATGACCACCCTGAACCCGGTGCTGCGGATCGAGACCCAGGTGGTCGAGGCGATCCGCGCGCACGAGCGCGTCGGGGCGGCGGCCGCCCCGACGCGCTCGTGCGCGC
>NZ_VRVH01000549.1:0-1505 GCF_008040095.1 Methylobacterium sp. WL6
CCCTCGCCCGGCGCGGGGCGACGGCGCGCGAAGCCGCGCCGGTCGAGGCCCATCTCGTCTGCGCCTGCGGCCCGGAGCGCTTCGGCCTGCCCCTCGCCGACGTCGCGCGGGTGGTGCCCATGCGATCATGCACGCCCGTGCCGGGCGCGCCGCCCGCGATCCTCGGCCTCGTCGCCCTGTCCGGACGGATCGTCAGCGTCGTCGGCCTCGCCCGCGCGCTCGGTCGCCCGGGCACGGACCGCGTCGAAGGCGGCCACCTCGTCGTCCTTCGCACGGCCGCGACGCCGACCGCGCTCGCCGTCGACCGCGTGCTGGGGCTCGCCCACCTCGCCGAGGCCGCCGCGGCGGAGGGCGGATTCGGCGGCGAAGCGGTTTCGCGCTATGCCGCGGCCGATCCCGGCCCGTCCGGTCTCGGCGACTTCGTCGTCATCGACCTGCCGCAGCTGCTGCGGCGCACCCTGCCTTGAGGCGCGAGACGCGCGCGATCCACGACGCCGCCCGACCCGGAGCATCAGCCGCCTTGTCGATCTCGATCGGAAAACGGATCCTCCTCGGCTTCACGGCCGTGACGGTGGTGCTGATCGCCCTCGGCCTCTACGCGATCGGTCAGATCGGCTCGGTCCGCGACGCCACCGACACCATCGTCGCCCGCGACCTCGCGGTGCTGCGCCAGCTCGACATCCTCGGCAACCAGACGCGCGACCTCGGCATCCTGCGCCGCAACGCGGTGATCGCCACGCTGATGAAGGCGCAAGGGCAGCCCATGCGCGACGAGGACGTCCTCACCACCTGGCGTCGCACGGCCGCATCGACCGACGCGCTCTTCGACGACCTGATCCGCGAGGCCGACGCCTACCGCGCCCGCGCCCTCTCGGTGGATCGGACGACGGCCTGGGACCGCCTGCACGGCGTCCTGAGGCAGGCCGTCGCGATCTATCGTCCGTACCGGGATGCGAGCGAGGCGCAGCTCGTGGCCGCGGTCGGCGGCGACGTCACCGGCGTCGAGGCCCGCAACGCCGAGATCGGCCGCGCCTACGAGGCCACCATCGCCGCCGTCGAGCGCACCCGCGTCGCCCTCGACGAGAGCATCGCCGTGGGCCAGCGCGGGATCGGCGCGATCCACGAGCGCTCGCGGCTCTCGATCCTGCTGACGCTGCTCGCCAGCGTCCTCCTGGCGATCCTCGTCACGATCCTGATCAGCCGTGCGGTGGTGCGGCCGCTGGAGAGCGTGATGGCGTTCGCCGAGACGGTCGGCGGCGGCGACCTGTCCCAGACGCTGCAGGTTCGCGGCGGCGACGAGATCGGCCGGCTGTCCCGTGCGCTGAACGGGATGGTCTCGGGGCTTGCGGACTTGGCCCGGACGAACCGTGCGGCGACGTCGGACCTGAACGCGGCGGCGGCCGAGATCCGCGCCTCGGCGCAGGAGCAGGCGGCCTCGGTGGAGGAGCAGTTCGCGGCGGTGCAGGAGACGGCGGCGACGGTGGACGAGATCACCCATTCGGGCG
>NZ_VRVH01000054.1:0-22645 GCF_008040095.1 Methylobacterium sp. WL6
CTGCCCGACGCCGCCGTGACGCCGGCCGCCCCCGTGCCGGAGGTGCCGGGCCTCGGCCCGATCGCCCGCGTCGGCGACACCGACGTCGCCCAGCTGCGCCAGGCGATCGACTTCTACCGCAAGGGCAAGGTCGCCGACGGCGACCGCCTGCGCGACGGCTTCTCCGATCCGGCGGCGCGGGCGCTGCTCGAATGGGTCGCGATCCGCGCCGGCGCCGGCATCGGCTTCGAGCGCACCGTCGCCTTCACCCGCGCCAACCCGGACTGGCCGGCGGGCGCGCTGCTCCGCCGCCGCGCCGAGGAGGCGTTGCTCACCGAGCGCAGGAATCCGGCGACGGTGCGCGCCTATTTCGGTGCGACCCGGCCGGCGAGCGCGCCGGGCAAGTTCGCCCTAGCGCTGGCGTTCAAGGCGGACGGGCTCGATGCGGACGCCGCCGACCTCGTCCGCGACCTGTGGCGCTCCGAGACCTTCGGCCGCTCGCTCGAGGCCAGGGTCGCCGACGCCTTCCCGGGCGTGCTCACCCGCATCGATCACCGCTACCGCATGGAGCGTGCGCTCCTGAAGGAGGACTGGGAGGCGGCCGGCCGGGCCGCGACCTATGCCGGCGGCGCCTATGCCAGCCTGGTGCGGGCGCGCCGCGCCGTCGAGGACAAGAGCTCCGGGGCCGCCTCCGCCCTCGCCGCGGTGCCGCCGTCGCTGCGCAGCGACAGCTCCTACATCCTGTCGCGGGCGCAGTTCCTGCGCCGGGCCGACAAGCCGGCCGAGGCGGCGGCCGTGCTGGCGACCGCGCCGAGCAACCCGGACGTGCTCGTCGACGGCGACGAATGGTGGGTCGAGCGCCGCATCGTCGCGCGCAAGCTGATCGACCTCGGCGACGCCAGGACCGCCTACGCGGTGGCGAGCGCCAACTCGGCCCGCACGGTCGAGAAGCGGATCGAGGCCGAGTTCCACGCCGGCTGGATCGCGCTCCGCTTCGGCAGCGACCCGGAGGCCGCGTCCCGCCACTTCGCGCTCGCCGCCGGCATCGCCGAGACGCCGATCTCGATCGCCCGCGCCGCCTACTGGCAGGGCCGGGCGGCCGAAGCCCTCGGGCAGGCCGATGCGGCCAAGGGGTTCTACGAGACCGCGGCGCTGCAGCCGATCGCCTATTACGGGCAGCTCGCCCGGGCCAAGCTCGGCCAGACCAGCCTCGCGCTGCGCGCGCCCGCCGACCTCGACGGCCCGGCCCGCGCCGCCTTCGACGACCGGCTCTGCATCCGTGCCCTGCGCCTGCTCGGGGCGGCCTCGCTGAAGGAGCTGGCGCTTCCGCTCTACATCGACACCGCGCAGCGCCTCACCGATGCGCGCGAGGTGCAGGCCCTCGGCGACCTCGCCGTCGAGATGAAGGACGCCCGCGCCCTCGTCGCCGTCGGCAAGCTCGCGGTGCAGCGCGGCCTGCCGCTCGACGCGCACGCCTACCCCACCATCGGCATCCCGACCTACGAGGCGTTCGGCTCGGTGCCGCTGGTTGAGAAGGCGATGGTCTTCGCGATCGCGCGCCAGGAAAGCCAGTTCGACCCGCGGGCGCAGTCCGGCGTCGGCGCGCGCGGCCTGATGCAGATGATGCCGGCCACCGCCCAGCGCACCGCGCGACGCGTCTCGGCCGCCTACGACCCGGACCGGCTCGGCACCGACGCGATCTACAGCGCGCGCCTCGGCCAGGCCCATCTCGGCGAGCTGATGGAGGATTGGCGCGGCTCCTACATCCTCGCCTTCGCCTCCTACAACGCCGGCGGCGGCAACGTGAAGAAGTGGATCGACGCCTACGGCGATCCGCGCAAGGGCGAGGTCGACGCGATCGACTGGGTCGAGCGCATCCCGTTCACCGAGACCCGCAACTACGTCCAGCGGGTGATGGAGAACCTGCAGGTCTACCGCACCCGCCTCGACGGCAAGAGCGCGCTGCTGATCGACGGGGACCTTCATCGCGGAGCGCGGTGAGGGGGGCGCGGGCGGCCGACGTGCCCGAACGGCGAAGCACGGTTCGACGACCCGACCGCGACCGTCCTGAAACCCGACCCGTCAGTCCGGGGCCGCGCAGCCGAGCCCGGAACCTAGAACCGCCAGCGAAGCTGTCCGAATCGACCGTCGACGCCCTTTTGGGTCGGCTCGGCGGTTCGGGATTCCGAGCTCGCCTTCGGTGCCCCGGAATGACGGGTCGGGTTTGGCGAACGAGCCGCCCCGATCGGCGCAATTCGACCCGTCCGCAAGTCGATGCGGGAGACGAGCCCCATCGCCCGATCGCATGGGGGTCCGACGAAGACGACCCCTGGATGGCGGGCACGCCCGTCACCCAGAGGCTTGGCCTGCTGCTTCGACTGCCTCAGGACCAACGCGATGGCCCGAGCCCGCCCGGCCCGAGCCGGGCGGGAGGCGCGCTCAGAACTCGCCGCCGAGCCCGGCCCGCACCCCGTGGCCGCCGTCGCCGCCATAGGCGTAGCCTACGTTGATCGCCAGCGGCACGGCGGTCGGCAGGCGGTGCGAGAGTGCCGCGCCGCCGGCCCACTCGCCGCGATAGGTCGCGCTGTTGAGGACCCAGGTGGTGCGGCCGGGTGCCGAGGGCATCGACGCGGTCGGCATCGCCAGCGCCGTGGCGACGCCCTGGCGTGCCTCGCGCCGGGTCTCGGTGGTGTATTGCGACAGGGCGTTCGTACGCGATTCCAGCGCGCCGACACGGGACTCGACGCCGCCGATCCGCCCTTCCGCCGAGTCGAGGCGGGAGCCGAGGCCGGCGATGGTGCTCGGGCCGTAGCCGGAGGTCGCGAGGTTGCCCGCCGCGTCGGTGGTCACGAACTGCGTCGCGCCGTTCTGGGCCGCGGCGCTCTGCGCCGACGTGATCCCGCCGAGCGTATAGGTGTTCGAGCCGTTGCCGATCGCGACTTGGTTCGTGCGGGTGGTCTGCGCGCCGGGACCGATCGCGATGGTGTTGGCCTGCGTCGCCGAGGCGCTGCGGCCGATCGCGATGGAGCCGTCGCCGGCCGCGTTCGCCTCGGTCCCCAGGGCCGTCGCGCTCACGCCGCCCGCCGTGGCGCCGTAGCCGGCCGCGAGCGCGTCAGCGCCGCCGGCGACCGGGAGCGGGAACTGGCTGACGTTGTTGCCGCGGATCGGCAGGTTCTCGGCGTTCGACAGCCGCAGCTCGATCGCCGCGATGCGGGCCGGATCGTACACGGTGCTGCCGCCGCCGCCGCCGGGTCCGGCTCCGCCGCCCGTGCAGGGATTGCAGGCGGTGCCGCCCGTCGTGCCGGTTCCGGTTCCGGTGCCGGCGGTGGTCCCGGTTCCGCCGCCGACCGACACGCCGACGGATCCGATCGTGCCGCCGCCGACCGTGGCGCCGACCCCGGCGATCGTGCCGCCGCCGACGGTGGCACCGACCGTCGCGACCGATCCGCCGCCGACCGTCGCTCCGACGTTGGCGACGGTACCGCCGCCGACGGTGGCCCCGACATCCGCGACCGATCCGCCACCGACGGTTGCACCGACATTCGCGACCGATCCGCCGCCGACCGTTGCGCCGACGGTCGCGAGGTTGCCGCCGCCGAGGGTCGCATCGACCGTCGCCAGGCTTCCGGCGGTGCTGTTCACGGCCGTGGTCACCGTATCGAGCGCCCCGCGCAGGACCTGGGCCTCGGCCAGGCCCGGAGTTCCGAGGAGCAGAACGCTTCCGAGCAGCGGGATCGCGATCGTGCTGCGCGAGCGGGCCGCTTCGCGACGCGGCGCAGGGGTGGACGTGCGCGCGGAGGCGCGGTTCTGGCGACGAGACATGGAGGCACTCCGACAGGGAACCACGCCGGGAGGCTGCATCGTGCCGAGAACACAACGCACGAGATCCATTGCATGGCTCATGCAATCTGAGCGGGAATGCTTAACGATAGTTTGAAGTTACAACCGAGAGTTGCTTTTCTTCGCGTGGGTTCAGCGCGCGCCCGACCGTCCGCATTCGGCGCGGCGACCGCTTGCGCGCAAGAGCTTCGGGACGAGATGGGATGACGGGGAGCGAGCCGCGGCGGCCGAGCAGACGCTGCCGCCCTGCGCGGGACGTGATCCCGCTCGCAGCAACCGTCCGACGCAGGAGGCCGATCTCAGCGCCGGCCGCCGCCGCCCTTGTATTTCGGCTTCTGGCCGCCGAGCCCTTGCGTCGAGCGCGGCTTCGGCCGCTCCACCCAGGCGACGGCGCTCGCCGGCAACTCCCGGTCGGTGCCCGGCCCCATGTTGTCGAGGCTCGGCTTCGAGATCCGCGTGCCCGAGCCGCGCGGGGCCTTGCGGCCGTATTTGCCGGCATCGCGCTCGACGTCGGCCTGGCGCGCCATCGGGTCGTCGGAGATCATCAACTCGGTCGCCTGGAGCCGCTTCAGCTCGTCGCGCAGGCGCGCGGCCTCCTCGAAGTCGAGATCGGCGGCGGCGGTGCGCATCCGCTTCTCGAGATCGGACATCACCGCCTTGAGGTTGTGGCCGACGGTGATCTCCGCCATCCCGGTATCGACCTGGACGTGATCGCGCTCGAACACGCTGCTGAGGATGTCGCTGATCCCGCGCTTGACGCTCTGCGGGGTGATGCCGTGCTCGAGATTGTAGGCGAGCTGCTTCTGGCGCCGGCGCTCGGTCTCCGCCATCGCCCGCTCCATCGAGCCGGTGATCTGGTCGGCGTAGAGGATGCAGCGCGCGTCGGCGTTGCGGGCGGCGCGTCCGATGGTCTGCACCAGCGAGGTCTCGGAGCGCAGGAAGCCCTCCTTGTCGGCGTCGAGGATCGCGACCAGCGCGCATTCCGGGATGTCGAGGCCCTCGCGCAGCAGGTTGATGCCGATCAGCACGTCGAAGGCGCCGAGCCGCAGGTCGCGGATGATCTCGATGCGCTCCAAGGTGTCGATGTCGGAGTGCATGTAGCGCACGCGCACCGAGTTCTCGTGCAGGTACTCGGTCAGGTCCTCGGCCATGCGCTTGGTCAGGGTGGTGACCAGGGTGCGGTAGCCGGCCTGCGCCACCTCGCGGACCTCGCCGAGCAGGTCGTCGACCTGGGAGCGGGCCGGGCGGATCTCGATCACCGGGTCGACGAGGCCGGTCGGGCGGATCACCTGCTCGGCGAAGACGCCGCCGGTCTGCTCCATCTCCCACTTGCCGGGGGTGGCCGAGACGTTGACCGTCTGCGGCCGCATCGCGTCCCATTCCTCGAAGCGCAGCGGGCGGTTGTCGAGGCAGGAGGGCAGGCGGAAGCCGTACTCCGCGAGCGTCGCCTTCCGCCGGAAGTCGCCCCGGTACATGCCGCCGATCTGCGGAACCGTGACGTGGCTCTCGTCGGTGAAGACCAGCGCGTTGTCGGGCAGGTACTCGAACAGCGTCGGCGGCGGCTCGCCCGGCTTGCGGCCGGTGAGGTAGCGCGAATAGTTCTCGATGCCGTTGCAGGCGCCCGTCGCCTCGATCATCTCGATGTCGAAGGTGCAGCGCTGCTCGATCCGCTGGGCCTCGATCAGCCGGCCCATCCGGGTCAGCTCCTCGACGCGGCCGTTGAGCTCGTGCTTGATCCCCTTGATCGCCTGCTGCAGCGTCGGCCGCGGCGTGACGTAGTGCGAGTTGGCGTAGACCTTCACGAACTTCAGCTCGTTGATCTTCTTGCCGGTCAGCGGATCGAACTCGACGATGCTCTCGATCTCGTCGCCGAACAGGCCGATGCGCCAGCCGCGGTCCTCCAAGTGGGCCGGCCACAGCTCGATCACGTCGCCGCGCACCCGGAAGGTGCCGCGGGCGAAGTCCGCCTGGATGCGCTTGTACTGCAGCGCCACCAGGTCGGCGACGAGCTGGCGCTGCTCGATCTTCTCGCCGAGCGTCACCGTGAACGACATCGCGGTGTAGGTCTCGACTGAGCCGATGCCGTAGATGCACGAGACCGAGGCGATGATGATGACGTCGTCGCGCTCCAGCAGGGCGCGGGTCGCCGAGTGCCGCATCCGGTCGATCTGCTCGTTGATCGAGGATTCCTTCTCGATGAAGGTGTCCGAGCGCGGCACGTAGGCCTCGGGCTGGTAGTAGTCGTAATACGAGACGAAATACTCGACCGCGTTGTCGGGAAAGAAGCTCTTGAACTCGCCGTAGAGCTGCGCCGCCAGGGTCTTGTTCGGCGCCAGGATCAGGGCCGGGCGCTGCGTCTCCTCGATGATCTTGGCCATCGTGAAGGTCTTGCCCGAGCCGGTGACGCCGAGCAGCACCTGGTCGCGCTCGGCCGCGTTCACGCCCTTGACCAGCTCGGCGATGGCGGTGGGCTGGTCGCCGGCCGGCGTGAACTCGGATTCGAGGCGGAACGGCTTGCCGCCCTCGGACTTCGCCGGGCGGTCCGGCCGGTGCGGCACCCAGGTCTGCCCGTCGCGGAACAGCGGGTTTCCCTCCTCGAGCAGGCGCTGCAGGGCGTCGACCGTGGCGGAGACGCCGTCGGCGGCGAGCGGGGCCTGGTCCGGCTCGCCCTCGGGGGCCGGGCCGTCCTCGGGTGGGGTCATGCCGAGGGCCTGGGCCAGCGCCGGATCGACCTCGGCGCCCGGTGCGACGGTGAAGCCGCGCTGCGGCGTCTCGCCGAAGCCGGCGGGCTCGGTCGTCGCGCCTTTGGCCGTCGGTTTCGCCTTGGCCTTCGCCGGCTTGCGCTGGCCCGGCCGCGGCAGCTCGGCCGGCCGCTCGGATTTGACCTGCGGCGTGCGGGCGAGGGCGGGGCTCAGCAGCTGCGCCAGGAACGGATCGAGCGGCTGCACGTCCGGCCGGTCGGCCTTCCCGGTCGCTGAGACGTGCCGGGGCTTCTTGGGAATTGCCATGTGCCAAATATGGCGCGGCCCAGGGCCGGACGGAAGAGGCCCGACGGTCGCTGCCGGCATCCCGCCCCGATACCAGGAGCTCATAAACCGTTCGCCGCTATCAACGGCTGGGGTCGTCCGCCGCAATGCCGCCGGCTTGCGCGATCACACGCGAGCCGTGGGCGGCAGGCCGGCCTGACCGCTGAAAGCTGATGGGATGATGAACTTCGTTCTGGGAGCCGTGGCCGGGGCGCTGATCGTCGGCATCGCGGCGATCGCGGCGGCGCGGAACCTGGAGATCCAGCAGCGGCTCGGCCTGTTTCCGGCCGCGCCGATCACGCTGATGGCGGCCCCTCAGCGGCCGGAGCCGATCTGCCCGCCGCCGCCCGCGGTGGGGCCGACGATCGGAACGCAGGACATGCTGTTCAACAAGCGCCGGTTCTGGTCGGTCGCGCCCTGACCCAACAGCGATGGCCGACGGTGCGCATTCGCTAGCGAGCCTCGGCTCAGACGCTGCTCAGCAGGAACATCAGGATCGTCGTGGCCGCCGTGGTGCTGAGGAAGCCGCACAGGGCGGCGGCGAAGGACGGGCCGGTGGCGGCGGTGAAGGTCTGGGTTTCGGTGGTCATGACGGCTGGCCTTGTCGGCGACGTGCTGCGTCGCGTTCGATGGGACGATGCTCGGAACGGAGAAGCTTTGCGGTGCGAACGCGCACCCGGTCAGTCGCAGCGGTTGACTTGCTTGGCGATGCGAAGGTTTCGCAGCTCGGTGCGAAGATCGATCGCGACGACGCCGGCACCGCAATCCTCGAAGGCATCGCGGGCCTCGTTGTAGCGGTCCCCGATCTCGTCGAGGGTGTCGCAGACCCGATCGTGGTTGCCGAGGCGGGCTTCCTGACGGGCCTGGTAGCGGAGGGCGGACGCCTCATCGACCTTGGCGCGGCCTTCGAAGCAGGAGGGCGCGGCGAATGCCGGGCCGAGGCAGAGAACGAGGCCGAACGCGGCCAGTATCGTGGTCTTGGTTCGGGTCATGGGCCACCGTGAAGACAATCACGCGAGCGGTACGCTGGAAGAGGCAAAGTATTCGACCGGTGTCGTTCAACCCCCAGTCACGTGCGCTCAACGGCGGAGCTAGGCCGATGGTTCCGCTTTCGCTGCGCTGCGGCCGCGGCGCGAAACCAGGATCGCGGCGAGGTCGACCGGCGCGAAGCCCTGCGCGTCGACGCCAACGTCGTACTGCTTGGGCGCGGCACGGAGCTGCCCGTGCGAATGGCCGTGCAGATTGAGAACGCCGCGGCCGATGCCGTTCCAGGTGCGGAAGGCGTAGTGGCACAGCACCAGGCCACGGCCGTCCACCGCGATCTCGGCATAACGCGCGATCGAGGTCCAACCCGGCGCATCGAGCGTATCGGGCCCGTCGTTGTTGCCGACGATCAGGTGCTTCTCTCCGTTCAGGCCGGCGAGGATCGCGTGGACCCGCTCCCGCGGCGGCCCGAGGGCGAAGTCTCCGAGATGCCAGACGGTGTCGTCGGGCGCGACGACGCGATTCCACGTCGCGATCAGCGCGGCATCGTGCGCGGCGAGGTCGGGAAACGGCCGGCGGTCGAGCCGCAGGATGCGCGGGTCGCCGAAATGCGTATCGCTCGTGAAATAGACCGCCACCGCCCGCCTCGCCGCGCCAGACCGCACGCGGTCTCCTGTCTGATCCGGCCCGCCTCGCGCAAGGGGCGTCGGGATCGGTGCGACACCCAACCCTGTTTCGGCGAAGCGCCGGAACGGGGCTTGCGTGCCCCGGAGCGGAAAGCTAAGACCCGCGGACCCTTCGGGGTGTCGGCGGCCCAACGGCATGCCGACGCGAGAGCGGACGTGACGGAGTATAGCGCAGCCCGGTAGCGCACCTGTCTGGGGGACAGGGGGTCGCAGGTTCAAGTCCTGCTACTCCGACCAACAAAACGGGACGTCGGTCGAAGGATCGATGTCGCCGCTCTGAGGAAAGGCCGGGGCCGAGCAGGCCCCGGCCTTTTTTCGTGGTCGTGGGGCCGGCCGTTCGGGTCCGCGTTCCGAGAGGCCTTGGGGACGCGGAAGCCTCGAAGGCGCCCGCCGGAGGCCGCGTGATTTTCCAGACACCCCGTCCGAGGCCCGATCGCGCGGACGCCTCCGGACGAGGGCTGACTCCCGAAGCGTCGAGCCTCAGCTCTTCTTTCGGAACGCGTCGAGGCTGACGACCTCGGCGCTGGCCTCGTTGCCGTCGGCGTCCTTCTTCGCCGCCTTGGCCGCGACGCGCGGCTCCTTCTCGTCCGCCTTGCCGCCGTTCTGCGCGGCGGGGAGGGCGGGTATGGTCTTCGGCGCGGTGCTGCCGATCGCCGCCAGGCCGGTGCCGGGCGTGACCGATTTGGGCTTCATCTCGGTCGGCTCGGAGGCCGCGCCGCGCGGGCCGGCCTTCGCGTTGCTCGGGGCGGGCTCCTCGCCGGAGGCCTCCGCCGTCTCGTTGAGGTCGAACTTCAGGCCGAACTGCACGGACGGATCGAAGAACCCCGACAGCGCATCGAACGGCACCAGCAGCCGCTCGGGAACGCCGGAGAAGGACAGCCCGACCTCGAAGCTGTGCTCGGTGACGCCAAGGTCCCAGAACTGGTGCTGCAGGACGATCGTCATGTCCTGCGGGTACTTCTCGCGCAGGGCCTGGGACATCCGCACGCCCGGGGCTTCGGTGCGGAAGGAGACGTAGAAGTGGTGCTCCCCCGCCAAGCCCTCGCGGGCGGCGTCGGTGAGCACCTTGCGCACGACGCCGCGGAGGGCGTCCTGAACCAGGAGATCGTAGCGGATCAGGTCGTCTGCCATCTGCGGTCGCTCTGTGCGGTCTGCCCGACGACCTGTCGCGCGGGACGCGCACCAAATCGGATGAGGAAGGAAGGCGGCTTCCGTCGCCGGAGGCCGGGTATCGAGCGGCCGACGCGCGGAACCGCGTCAGGCTGCCGACCACCGCGCCGGCGGACCCGTCCGGCCGTCCCGCCCGGCAGCGCCATCGTGTCCGAGGGCGGGGGGCTACGGCGAACGGAACGGATCCGATAGGTTCGAAGTGACCGGCGCGTCGCGAAGACCGTTCGTCGCCGTTCCGGCCTTTCGACCGGTGAGAAGAACATAGTGGGGATCGCCGCGGTTTTGAAGCCCGATCATGGTGTCCTGCCCATCGAAGCCGCCGCACCGTCCGAACCGGACCGGCGATGGGTCGCGGCCGGCCGCCTCGGCGTGAACCTGGTCGTGCTGGCCGGCATGCTCCTGCTCTACCTCGCGGCGGCGAGCCTGATGTCGTTGGCCGCGGTCCGGGTCGGCGCCGACCTGCTCGCCGGGATCGATCCGTTCCTCGACGCGGCGCGGCGGCCCTATCTCGGCGCCACCGAGCTCGCCCGCCGCGAGCTCGCCGTCGACGTGCTGCGGCAGGTCTTCCTCGCCGGCCTCGTCGTCGCGGTCGCCCTGCGCCGCGACGGCACCGGGTGGCGCAGAAGGCTCGCCCTCGATCGCGAGCGGCCGAACGGGATGCGGCCGCGCACGCTGCTGCTGATCCTGCTGCTGTGGCCGGCCGTGCACATCGCCTGGGTCACCGGCACCGCGGAGGCGTTCGGCGCGGCCTTCGGCAACGGCGTGCGCCTGTCGCCGATGCTGAGCCCGGCCGCCGTGGCGGCGTGGCTCGGCTACGTCGTGGTGCTGGCGCCCGCCGCCGAGGAGATGCTGATGCGCGGGGAAGGCTTCGCCGCCGCCCGGCGCTTCCTGCCGCCGGCCGCGACGATCCTCGTCACGGCATTGCTGTTCGCGATGGCGCACGTCTCGGCCTGGGGATTCGCCCGCCCGGTCTCGCTGGCGCCGCTGGCGCTGATGCTGGGCTGGCTGCGCTGGCGCACCGGCCGGCTCTGGCCGTGCATCGCGCTCCACGGCTGGAGCAACCTCGCGCTGATCGCCTACGTGCTGTGGCCGTGACGGCGCGTCAGGCGGGCCGGTTCGCCAGGGCTTCGCGCACGGTGCTCGCGACGGAGCCGTTGCGCAGGTCGCGCGGGATCAGGATCGCGTCGGGGAGGAGGTGCGAGGCATCGCCCGACATCTCCTCGTAGAGATCGCTGGCCAGGACGATGCGCAGGCCCGGGCGCAGGGCGCGGGCCTCGACAGCGAGCCGCGAGCAGCAGAGCGCGCCTTCGAGCCCGACATCGGCGACCAGCACGTCGACCGGAAGGCCGAGGACGAGGACGGTGAGGGCGTCGACGCCGCTGTCGCAGGCCGTCGCCTGGAAGCCCGCGCGGCGGACCTGATTGGAGACCTCGTCACGCCAGCGCTTCTGCCGGCCGGCGACGAGAACCTGGATCCCGTAGCAGCCCCCTGCGGGCTGGGTCGGGCTCACGAGCGTCGTTCCGCTGGTGGGTTGCGGCATTCCGCGTTCGACTCGGCGTTCGCGTTGCATCGCAGCATGCTAGGCCGGGAAGCAGCGGTCGCGCAAGCCCCACGCCGCGTTTGCGCCGTATTTCTGAGCGCAGCCGCCCAGGAAGCAGGCATGCGCCGGGATCGGGCAGGCGGTTGACCGAGGCCGGGCCGGCGGGGCAACAGGGCCGCGTCGCGGGCGACGCCGCGAGCGCACGGAGATGATTTCGATGTCGTCCGCAAAATCGCCCCCCGTCTCCCCCCTCGCGCCGGCCTCGACGCCGGCGCTGCCCCCGATCCGCGGCGTCGCCCTCGCCACCGCGCAGGCCGGGATCCGCTATTCCGGCCGCACCGACGTGCTCTATGTCGGCCTCGACGCCGGCACCGCCGCCGCCGGCGTGTTCACCCGGTCGCGCTGCCCGTCGGCGCCGGTCGACTGGTGCCGCGAGGCGCTCGCCGGTGGCGCGGCGCGCGTGCTGGTCGTGAACTCCGGAAACGCCAATGCGTTCACGGGATCGCGCGGCCGGGATGCGGTCGCGCTCACGGCACGGATCGCGGCCGCCGCGGCCGGCTGCGCCGAGACCGAGGTGTTCATCGCCTCCACCGGCGTCATCGGCGAGCCGCTGGACGCCACCAAGTTCGAGGGCGTGCTCGCCGATTGTGCCGGGCGCACGGTGCCGGGCGCCGAGGCCTGGGAGGCCGCCGCCCGCGCGATCATGACCACCGACACCTTCCCGAAATGCGCGACGCGGACCGCCGAGATCGACGGGGTCGCGGTCACGATCAACGGCATCGCCAAGGGCGCCGGAATGATCGCGCCGGACATGGCGACGATGCTGGCCTTCGTCTTCACCGACGCGGCGCTGCCGCAGCCGGTGCTGCAGGCGATGCTGGCGGAGGGCACGGGCAAGAGCTTCAACTGCGTGACGGTCGACGGCGACACCTCGACCTCCGACACGCTGATGCTGTTCGCCACCGGCAAGGCCGCGACCGCGCCGGTCGCGGACGCCGCCGACCCGCGGCTCGCGGGCTTCCGCGCGGCGCTGGACGACCTGCTGATCGAGCTGGCGCAGCTCGTCGCCAAGGACGGCGAGGGCGCCCGCAAGTTCGTCACCGTCGAGGTCGGCGGTGCCGAGAGCGACGCCTCCGCCCATCGCATCGCGATGTCGATTGCCAACTCGCCGCTGGTGAAGACGGCGGTCGCGGGCGAGGACGCCAATTGGGGCCGCGTGGTGATGGCCGTCGGCAAGGCCGGCGAGCCCGCCGACCGCGACCGCCTCGCGATCTGGTTCGGCGACGTGCGCGTGGCGGTGGCCGGCGCCCGCGACCCGGATTACAGCGAGGATGCCGCGAGCGCCGTGATGCGCGAATCCGACGTCACCGTCCGCGTCGATCTCGGGCTCGGAACGGGCAAGGCGCGGGTCTGGACCTGCGACCTGACCAAGGGCTACATCGAGATCAACGGGGATTACCGCTCGTGAGGCGCCTCGCGATCGCCCTGACTTCCGGCTTCTGCCTCCTGGGGTCGCCGGCTCGCGCCGACGATGCCTGCGCGCGCCGGATCACCGTGACCGGGCGCGCGCAGGCCACTCAGGCACCCGACTTCGCGACCGTCGTCATCGGCGTCGAGGCCAAGGCGCCCAACGCCGCGGCGGCACTCGATGCGTCGTCACAGGCGGTCGGCGGCGTCGTGGCGCTGGCCGGGCGACTCGGCGTGCCGACGGGCGACGTCGGCACCGCGGCCGTCGTGCTGGAACCGGCGACGCGGACCGTGACGCGACCGGACGGTACGCGGCAGGAGCAGCCGGACGGTTACCGCGCGACGAACCGCGTCAGCGTGCAGCTCGCCGATCTGGGCCGCCTCGGCGACCTGCTGCGACAGGCTCTCGATACGGGGGCGAATAGGATCGATGCGATCACCTTCGGGCTGAAGGATCCCCTGGCCGTTGAGAACCGCCTTCGGGTGGAGGCGACGCGCGACGCGCGGTCCCAGGCCCAGGCGTTGGCGGAAGCGGCAGGCGCCAAGATCGGCGGCCTCTGCCAGCTCGCCGTCGGCCATGGGCAGCTGCCGGATGCGGCGCAGGCCTTTCGCTTTTCCGCAGGATCGCGGTTTGACGCCAAGCGTGTGCCGATCGAGGCCGGGCTGATCGCGAGTCAGGCCGAAGCGACGGCTTCGTTCGCGGTGGAACCATGACGGCGCCGGTGCGCCTGCTGCTCGTGGTCGCCGTGGCGTTGGTCGATCACGACGGCCGCGTGCTCGTCAGCGAGCGGCCGCCCGGCAAGCAGCTGGCCGGCCTGTGGGAGTTTCCCGGCGGCAAGGTGGAGGCGGGCGAGCGCCCCGAGGCGACGCTGATCCGCGAGCTGGCTGAGGAGATCGACATCCGGGTGGAGGAGCCGTGCCTGGCGCCGCTCACCTTCGCGAGCCACGCCTATCCGGACTTCCACCTGCTGATGCCGCTCTACGTCTGCCGGCGCTGGAACGGCACGCCGCGCCCGCTCGAGGGCCAGGCGATCAAGTGGGTGCGCCCGCGCGACCTGCGCGAGCTCGCGATGCCGCCGGCCGACGAACCGCTGATCCCCTACCTGATCGACCTGCTCGGCCCTTGAAAGCCTTAGCGGAAGCCGGCCACGCGGCGGTCGCGCTTGCGCTCGGCCGCCGGCTGGTAGGCGATCTGGGCGTGATGCGTGCAATAGGGCAGCCCGGTGATCGAGCGGGCGCCGCAGAACCCGAATTCCGGCGTGGTCGGGTCGCCGATGGGCCAGCGGCACATCGATTCGCGCAGATCCATGATCGTCACGCGCTGCGAGGCGGCGAGCGCCACCGGCTCGGGCGCGGCGGCCGGAACCGGAAAGTCCGGCGCGGGCCGGTGCGCAAGGATCGCCACCGGCTCGGGAGCCTCGGCCTCGACCACGGCGATCGCCGTCTCGATCTCGACTTCCTGCGCCGGCTTGCGCCGAGCGGCCGCGACGTCCTCGGCCGGCTTGATCACGCGGCCCGAGAGGCCGAGCCGGTGCACCTTGCCGATCACCGCGTTGCGGGTGACGCCGCCGAGCTGCGCCGCGATCTTGCTCGCGCTCTGGCCGTCTTCCCACAGCTGGCGCAGCAGCGTCACGCGCTCGTCCGTCCAACTCAAGATTGTGTCCATGGTCTCGCCCCTCCCGATCTAGACCCGCGGACTGCCCCGGTCCCCCGCAGTCAAGGCGCGGATCGGGCGCGACCTTTCCCCGCTGACCGGCTGGTCCCGAAAGTCGGGACGAGGCCGGTCCGAAGCCCGTCGTGCGCGCCGCTGGTCATAGCCGCCATACCCCCCCTGAGGCATCCGGCGACGAGGGCAACCTACAGGACCGTTCTCCGCCGATGCAAGGCCGGCGGAAGCGGAGCCGTGGCTGTCCACCGCCCATTGTCCGGGCGGCGACGACCGCGGTTCCCGCGTGCCGGGTGTGACCCGGCCGCATCACCGCCGGCCGCAAGGCCGCGTTGCGGTCGCCCGGCCGGAACGCTAGTATGGTCAAGCTCGTTCGCATGCCGGGACGGCCCGGATCGGGCGTGGGATTTTTTGACGATGTCGCGTCGATACGGTTGGCTGCGCGGGTGCCTCGCCCTCGCTGTTGCGGCCCAGCTTGCCGCCTGCTCCTCGGTGCCGAGGATTCCGTACACCGCCGCCGAGGCGGCGGTCGCGGGCGTGCCGGGCATTCCCGGCGCCCGCGTGTTCTCGGACGCCTCGGTCGAGACCTTCACCGAGATGGCGTCGACGCCGCAGAACAAGCGCCAGGGCTTCAGCTACCTCGCCCTGTCCGGCGGCGGCGGCGACGGCGCCTACGGCGCGGGTGTGCTGAACGGCTGGTCGGCCTCGGGCACGCGGCCGGAATTTTCGCTCGTCTCCGGCGTCAGCACCGGGTCGCTGATCGCGCCGTTCGCCTTCCTCGGCTCGTCCTACGATTCCTACCTCACCGACATCTACACCAGCGGCATCGCCAGCACCCTGGTGCAGAGCCCGAGCGTCGTGAACGTGCTGTTCGGCTCCGGCCTGTTCGGCGACGGCCGCCTGCGCAACCTCGTCGGGCGCTACGTCAACGCCGACCTGCTCGCCGCCATCGCCGCCGAGCACACCAAGGGCCGCCGCCTGCTGGTGGTGACGACGAACCTCGACAGCCAGCGCGCCACGATCTGGAACATGGGCGCCATCGCCGCGAGCGGCGCGCCAAACGCGCTCGACCTGTTCCGCGACGTGCTCACCGCCTCGGCCAGCATCCCGGCGGTGTTCCCGCCCCAGCTCATCGACGTGCAGGCCGAGGGGCGCGCCTTCCAGGAGCTGCACGTCGACGGCTCGGTGGTGACGCCGGTCTTCACCCTGCCGCAGGCGCTGCTGCTGCGCGACAAGCGCCTCGCGACCGGTCAGAAGGGCCGGATCTACGTCATCATCAACGGTCGCCTCGAGCCCGAGTTCGACGTGGCGCAGAACAACACCCTGGCGATCGTCGGGCGCTCGTTCACCACGGCGAGCCGCGCCCGCAGCCGCCAGACGCTGGCGGCGACCTACGCCTTTGCCCGCGAGAACGGCGTCGGCTTCAACCTCACCTACATTCCCGAGGACGGCCCCAAGCTGACGACGCCGGACGGCTTCGACACCACCTACATGCGCAACCTCTACGAGGCCGGCTTCGAGCGCGCCAAGACCGGGCGGTTCTGGGAGAGCACCGTGCCGGCCGCGCCGTTGACCAAGGCGATCGCCAGCGCGGCGACCCGGTAGGCCTCGGCGCGCTCGCACATCGTGCTGCAGTGCGGTAGGGAGTGGGGGAGCGCCCCCGCTCCCGGCCCGTGACCCCCCATCATGCTGCAGATCGAAGACCTCACCTTCAACATGTGGGGGCGGCGCTTCTTCACGAAGGCCAGCGTGGCGATCCCGCCGGGGGCCAAGGTCGGCATCGTCGGCCGCAACGGCGTCGGCAAGTCGACGCTGTTCAAGATCATCCTCGGTGCGTTCCAGCCGGATTCCGGAACGGTGTTCCTACCGAAGACGGCGCGCATCGGCTCGGTCGACCAGGAGCACCCGGCGACGCCGGTCAGCCTGATCGACACGATCCTCGCGGCCGACGTCGAGCGCGACGGCCTCTATGCCGAGCTGGAGACCGCCGAGCCCGAGCGCATGGGCGAGATCTACGGCCGGCTGATCGAGATCGACGCCGACCGGGCGCCCGCCCGCGCCGGCGAGATCCTGGCCGGCCTCGGCTTCTCGGTGGCCGACCTCGAGCGGCCGATGTCGGAGTTCTCCGGCGGCTGGCGGATGCGGGTGGCGCTCGCCGCCGCCCTGTTCGCCGCCCCCGAGATGCTGCTGCTCGACGAGCCGACGAACTATCTCGACCTCGAAGGCGCGCTCTGGCTCGAGGCGCGGCTCTTGCGCTACCCGCACTCGGCGCTGATCATCAGCCACGACCGCGAGCTGCTGAACAACTCCGTCGACGCGATCCTGCACGTCGCCAACGGGCAGCTCGAGCTCTACACCGGCGGCTACGACGACTTCGAGCGGCGCCGCGCCGAGAAGGCGAGGCTCCAGCTCTCAGCCAAGGCCAAGCAGGACGCCGAGCGCGCCCACCTGCAGAGCTTCATCGACCGCTTCAAGGCCAAGGCCTCGAAGGCCGCGCAGGCGCAGTCGCGGGTCAAGCGCCTGGCCAAGCTCGAGCCGATCGCCACCACGATCGAGGAGCACGTCGCGCCGTTCCACCTGCCGTCGCCGAAGCGCCCGCTGGCGCCGCCGCTGATGCACCTCACCGACGTCGAGGTCGGCTACGGCGACGATCCCGCGATCCTGCGCGGCCTGAACCTGACGCTCGACATCGACGATCGCATCGGCCTGCTCGGCGTCAACGGCGCCGGCAAGTCGACCTTCGCGAAGATGGCCGCCGGTGCGCTCGACATCCGCTCGGGGCGGATGACGCGCGAAGGGCGGGTGCAGGTCGGCTGGTTCCACCAGCACCAGATCGAGGCGATGGACCCGAAGGATACGCCGCTGGCCATCATCCGCCGCGAGCGGCCCGAGGACAGCGAGTCGGCCCGCCGAGGCAAGCTCGCGAGCTTCGGCCTCGCCTACGAGAAGCAGGAGACCACGGTCGATGCGCTGTCGGGCGGCGAGCGGGCGCGGCTGCTGCTGAACCTAGTGGCGATGCGGGCGCCCCACCTGCTGATCCTCGACGAGCCGACCAACCACCTGGACATCGACAGTCGCCGGGCGCTGCTCGACGCGCTGAACGACTACGAGGGAGCCGTCATCCTCATCACCCACGACCGCTCGCTGATGGAGCTCGTGGCCGACCGCCTCTGGCTCGCGGCTGACAACACCGTGAAGCCGTTTCCCGGCGACATGGACGACTACGCGAAGTTCGTCCTCGACCGCTCCCGCGCCGGCAAGAGCGCCCCGGGGCAGGGGCGCGAGAAGAAGGGCAAGAAGCGGGCTGCGTGATCCTTAGGCGGGATCATGATAGGGACGATCGAATACAGTCGATCGTTCCGCTGCGGCGCCGTCCGGCCGACGCTGTGCTTGAACAATCGCTTGGGCGGCCGATGCAATTCTCGTCCGCGGCGCTTACCCTATGTTAAGGCGCGCGCTGCCATAACCCCACCCCGTGCCCGCCGGCCTGCGGGTGGAGCGTCAGACCGATGAGTTTCGCCGCCAACGCCTACACGAGAACCGCGAACAGCGTCCTCAGCCCGCGCGAGGCGGAAGCCGCCGTGCTGATCAAGGCGGCGCAGCAGCTTCAGATGGTCAAGGACGACTGGACCAATCAGTCCGCCAACCTGAACAAGGCGCTGAACTTCAATCAGAAGGTCTGGACGCTCCTAGCGGGCGCCGCGACGGCGCCCGAGAGCCCGCTTCCGATCGCGATCAAGAACAACATCGGCCAGCTCTCGGTCTTCGTGTTCCGGCGGATCATCGACACGCTGATCGAGCCGGGCGCCGACAAGCTCTCGGCGCTGATCAACATCAACCAGCAGATCGCCGCCGGCCTGCGCTCCTCGTAGGCCGTGCCGGACCGGCGGCCGCGACCGGGCACGGGACGCAGCGCGTCCCGTCGCCTCGGCTTCGGCGACCCGGTCTCGACAGGCATGGCGACGCAAAAAAGGGCCGAGGCGCACAGCCCCGGCCCTTTCGTTCCGCTCGGCGTCACGACCGGCGGAGGCGCCGCTCACGCCTCGCGATCGACGGGCTTGTCGGCCGTCCTGCGCTCCGCCTGAGCCTCGGCGTAGGCGCGCGACCGGAGCACCGACACGTCCGGAAGCTGGACCAGCACCGCACCGGTGCCGGGATCGAGCACCTGATACACGACGCTCTTCGTATCCCGGTCGATGGTGATGCGCCGCTCGTCGTTGGTCCGATCCGACGCGGCGTCGCCGCGCGACCGTCCGTCATCGGAGACCGCAGCGCCGCTGCGATCGCTTCTGCCGATGTCGACGCGAACGGCCGGATAGAGCGCCACCGGAGCCGCCGCCTCGATGGGTCTGGCAGGCTGGACGACGGGCGGTGCGCTCAGGCGCGTCGGCGTCGGGGGTGTCACTTCGAAGGTACTCATCGCGCACCTCTACGGGTCCCGTTGCGGCATGAGACCAGAAGCCGTGCGGCGCGTGAATCGTATCTTAAGACTTCGCCCCGGTACCCGACTGAGCGGGATCATCCTGAAGAATCAGGCAACGACGCGGATCGAATTTTAACGGTTCGCCCCGGCATGCACCGCGTCCCCGGGGCCCGGTCGAGCGGATGCGAGGCCTTGGAAGCGATCCGCCCCCGCGCGCCTGTCGGCGGGCGGGGGCGGAGCGCTCGGTCATGCGTCCCGGAGTGGCTCCGTCACTCGGCGACGTCGACGTAGAGCTTGCCGCCCTCGGCCAGGAACTCGCGCGACTTCTCCGCCATCCCGGCCTCGCGCTCGGCGCTGGTGAGGATCGGCGCTGTGTTGAGCACCTCGCCGGCGGCCTCCATCGCCAGCACCTCGGCGCGCAGGTCCTGCGTGATCTTCATCGAGCAGAACTTCGGCCCGCACATCGAGCAGAAATGCGCGACCTTGTGGGCGTCCTTGGGCAGGGTCTCGTCGTGGTAGGCGCGCGCCGTGTCCGGGTCGAGGCCGAGGTTGAACTGGTCCTCCCACCGGAAGTCGAAGCGGGCCTTCGACAGGGCGTCGTCGCGCAGCTGCGCCGCCGGGTGGCCCTTGGCCAGATCCGCGGCGTGGGCGGCGATCTTGTAGGTGATGACGCCGGTCTTCACGTCGTCGCGGTTGGGCAGCCCGAGATGCTCCTTGGGCGTGACGTAGCAGAGCATCGCGCAGCCGAACCAGCCGATCATCGCCGCGCCGATGCCGGAGGTGATGTGGTCGTAGCCCGGCGCGATGTCGGTGGTCAGCGGGCCGAGGGTGTAGAACGGCGCCTCGCCGCACTCGGCGAGCTGCTTCTCCATGTTGACCTTGACCTTGTGCATCGGCACGTGGCCCGGCCCCTCGATCATCGTCTGGCAGCCCTTGTTCCAGGCGATCTTGGTCAGCTCGCCCAGCGTCTCGAGCTCGGCGAACTGCGCCGCGTCGTTCGCGTCGGCGATCGAGCCGGGGCGGAGGCCGTCGCCGAGCGAGAACGAGACGTCGTAGGCGCGGCAGATGTCGCAGATCTCCTCGAAGCGCTCGTAGAGGAACGATTCGCGGTGCCCGGTCAGGCACCAGCGCGCCATGATCGAGCCGCCGCGCGACACGATGCCGGTGACGCGCCGCGCGGTGAGCGGCACGTGGGCGAGGCGGACGCCGGCATGGATCGTGAAGTAGTCGATGCCCTGCTCGGCCTGCTCGATGAGCGTGTCCTTGAACACCTCCCAGTCGAGCTTGAGCGGATCGCCGCCGACCTTCTCGAGCGCTTGGTAGATCGGCACCGTGCCGATCGGCACCGGCGAGTTGCGGATGATCCACGAGCGGATGTTGTGGATGTTGCGGCCGGTCGACAGGTCCATCACCGTGTCGGCGCCCCAGCGGATCGACCAGACCAGCTTCTCCACCTCTTCCGCCGCCGACGAGGTGACGGCCGAGTTGCCGATGTTGGCGTTGATCTTCACCAGGAAGTTCCGGCCGATCGCCATCGGCTCCAGCTCGGTGTGGTTGATGTTGGCCGGGATGATCGCCCGGCCGCGGGCGACCTCGTCGCGCACGAACTCGGGCGTGATGAACGGCGGCACCGAGGCGCCGAAGCTCTCGCCATCGGCGAGCGCCGCGTGCGCCCGGTCGAGCATCTGCTCGCGGCACAGGTTCTCGCGGTGGGCGACGTAGATCATCTCCTCGGTGACGATCCCGGCGCGGGCGAACTCGTACTGCGTCACCATCTGGCCCGGGCCGGCCTTGCGGATCGTCCGCTCGGCGGGGCAGGGGGCCACCAGCTTGTCGGCCGGCACGAAGCCGTTGTCCTCGGGCTTCACGATGCGCGGCTGCACGGCGGCGTAGTCGCGCTTGGCGATCCACGGGTCACGCAGGGTCGGCAGGCCCTTGGCGAGGTCGATGCGGGCGTCGGTCTCGGTGTAGGGGCCGGACGGGTCGTAGACCCGCACCGCCGGCTCGTTCGGGTCGGTCAGCACGATCTCGCGGAACGGCACCCGGATGTCCTCCCGGCCGGCCACGCTCGCGTAGACCTTGCGCGAGCCGGTCACCGGACCCGTGGTCACGGTCTCGGGACTTCCCTTGACGTCTTTGGACAGGACGGGCGCGTTCATCGAGTGGGTCTCCCGGCTTTGGGGCGACCCGGCACGCGTCGATGGAGATGCGATGAAGCGGCAGACGCCGGGATCGGCGCCGCAGGTTCCCGTCCCTCCGCCGGTACGAGCCGGATCAGGTTCAAGGGTCAGGACGTCGCGTCCACTCTCAGCCCCCGGTTGCGGGGCCCCCCTCGGAATGGTTCGAATCTCCGCGTGCCGCCGGACTTTGTCAATGCGTGCGGCAGACCATGCTGGGACGGACGGCTGCCGGCGTCGCCGCGGAACGGTTAGGGTCCGGCCGCGAGACCCGGCGGAGACCCATGCGCATCCTGCTCGTCCTGGCGGCCGCCGCCATCGTCTTCGGCGGCCCCATCGCCGCGCTGGCCGTCTTCCAGCGCAACCTCATCTACCCGGGCGCCTTCATCGCCGGCCCGCGCGCACGCCTGCCGGTGCCGCCGGGCACCGAAGCGATCTCGCTCGTCACCGCCGACGACGAGCGCCTGCATGCCCTGTGGCGGGCGCCGCGCCCCGGCTGCGGCGTCGTGGTCAGCTTCCACGGCAACGGCTCGCGCCCCGAGCCCGCGGCCGCGCGCTTTGCCGCCGCGCCCTGGTCCGGCGCCGGATGGGGCGTGCTGGCGATCGCCTATCGCGGCTATCCCGGATCGACCGGCACGCCGACGGAGGAGGGGCTGATCGCCGACGGGCTCGCGGCCGTCGCCGAGGCCGCGCGGCGGGCGCCCGGCGCTCCGATCCTGCTGCACGGTCATTCCCTCGGCGCCGCGGTCGCGGTCGCCGTGGCGGAGCGGGTGCCGCATCTCGGGCTCTACCTCGAGGCGCCGTTCGATTCGCTGCCCGGCATCGTGCGCCTCGCCTTCCCCTACGCGCCGACCACCCTGCTGAGCGATACCTGGCGCTCCGATGCGCGCATCGCGCGGGCCGGCGGGCCGGTGCTGATCGTCCACGGCACGGCGGACGGCGTCGTGCCGGTGAAGCTCGGGCGCCGCCTCGCCATCGCGGCGGGCGCGAGCGCCCGCTTCGAGGCGGTCGCCGGCGACCACGTCTCGGTGCTCGGAACCCGCGATCGCCTGGCCGAAACCCTGTTCGGCGACCGCGTCCGGCCGGGCTGCCCGGCGCTCGCCGCAGCGACGCCTTGACGCCGCGCCGCGGTTTTCCCGCAATCCCATATCGCCGGTCGGACCCGATGCGAACGGAGGCGAGGCGGTGGGGCGACGCGAGCGGCGCTGGCGCGAGGACGATCCCGAGACGCAGGCGCGCAGCCCCGAGCCGGTGATCTGCCCGCTCTGCGAGCGCCCGATCCCGCCCCGCGCCCGCTCGAGCCTGCATCACCTCGTGCCGAAGCTGAAGGGCGGCACCCACGGCACCACCGTGCGGCTGCACCAAGTCTGCCACTCGGCGATCCATGCCCGGCACAGCGAAGCCGAGCTCGCCCGGCGCCTCGCCGACGTCGGCGCGCTCCGCGCCGAGCCGGAGATCGCGCGCTTCATCGCCTGGGTGCGGACCAAGCCCGACGACTTCCACGCTGCCACGCGGATGACGCGGGACCGTCGCTCGGCCAAGCGCAAGAGCTGACGCCGGGCCCCGGAGCGGATTCACCCCGCGTTCGCCATGCCGCGCGATGGCGCTGCGGGGCTCAGGCGGCCTTTACGCATCCCGCCCAAGGGTTGCGGCGACGGGGCGACCGGGCGGAGGCGGTGATGGCGGG
>NZ_VRVH01000550.1:0-1458 GCF_008040095.1 Methylobacterium sp. WL6
CCCGCAGGGTGATGCGGTGGGTCGCGACGCTGTCGTCGCGCCCGCCGCGGAGGCGCTCGACGGCGCCGACCGGCTCGATCGCCCCCCACAGCACCGGCCCGGCGACGTAGCGCCGGAGGATGCCGCCGAACCCGTCGGGCTCGTCCACCGGCAGCTCCAGCACGAGCCGGCGCCGGCGCGTGCCGATCGCCCGCGGAACGGTGTCGGGCATGGTGGCCTCCGGGGTACGGGGAATCGCGAAGCGGGTTCGGGCGAGCGCGTCCGGCGGCGCGGATCACAGCCGCAGCCGGCGGAACGGCGCGGTCGCCGATGCGAGGTCGGCCCCGTCCGAGAAGGCGTCGTCGCCGCGGTGCTCGTACCGGGCGGCGGCGCGCCGCAGCACGGCGAGCCTCAGCGGCGGCGGGATCGGAGGCCCGTCGCCGCCGTATCCGGCCACGAGATCGACCAGCACGGCGCGCCCGGCCGCATCGGGGATCGCGGCGAAGAGCAGGCCCGGCGCCTCGATCCGGTCGGCGGCGAGGCTCGCCGAGCCCGCGGCGAATTCGGTGATGCCGCCATCCGCCGCGGAGAACCCGGCGCGCACCAGGGCGACGAGGGGGCTCAGCGGCACCGGCACGCGCCCGTCCGCGGGCAGCCGGTCCAGCACCATCCGCCAGGTGCCGGGCACGAGGATGCGCCGGGTCTCGGCCTCGACCTCGCTGCGGGCGGCCGCGATCAGGCCGGCGAGCAGGTCGTCCTCGGTGGCGTCGTCCGGGTCGAGGCGCAGGTAGCCGCGCAGCTCGGGCACGCTCACCGGCTCGACGACGGCGCCGGCCACGCGTATCGGCATCATCGCGCATCTCCATGAAGCGTGGATCGAGGGGTCTCGATGGTGTTCGGACAGCGCGTTCCCCGCCCGGCCGCGATCGGCCTGGCGTGGCTCGCGACCCTGGCGTGGGCCGGCGGGCCGGTACATGCCGTGGTCGGCGGCGCCGAGGCGACGCCCGAGGGCGCGGTGATGGTGCTGTCGTCGAAGGGCGGGGTCTGCTCCGCCGTGGTGGTGGCGCCGGACACGGTGCTCACCGCCGGTCATTGCGCCGGCGCGGGCCTCGAGCACCGCATCCATTTCCGCGACGCGTCCGGGCAGCCGGTCCTCGTCGAGGTCGCGGCCCGGGCGGTCCATCCGGGCTACGATGCCGGGGCGATCGCCGGCCGGCGGCGCTCGATCGACCTCGCGCTGCTGCGCACGGCGACGCCGCTGCCGCCGCGCTTTTCCCCGGCGACGTTCAGCACTGCGAGCCCGCGGGCCGGCGAGACGCTGACGCTGGCCGGCTACGGCGCCGAGCGGCCCGGCGACCCGCGCTCGACCGGCACCTTCCGCAGCGTCGCCCTGCCGGTGATCGAGCCCTACGGCCCGAGCCGCGCGCCTCCGACATCGATACGGTCTGGATCAACGGCTACGGCTGGCCGGTCTACACC
>NZ_VRVH01000551.1:0-1441 GCF_008040095.1 Methylobacterium sp. WL6
GCGCCCGCGGCCGCCGGCGCGGACGGGCTGTCGCGCGCGAGCCGGCGCGGGCTCGATCTGTTCGCCTTCTTCGTCGCCAACCTGCAGACCGGGTTCGGCCCGTTCCTGGCGGTGTACTTCACCCAGTCGAAATGGACCCAGTCCGACATCGGCTTCGCGCTCACCGTCGGCAGCCTGGTCAGCCTGCTCGGCCAGGTCCCCGGCGGCGCTTTCGTCGACGCGATGCGCTCGAAGCGGTTCGCGGCCGGCGTGTCGGTCGCCGCGATCTCGGCGAGCGCGCTGGCGCTGGCGCTGTGGCCGAACTTCCTCATCGTCCTGCTCGCGATGGCGGTACATTCGGCCGCGAGCTGCATCCTGACGCCGGCGATCGCCGCGATCAGCATCGGCCTCGTCGGCCATGCCCGCGCCGGCGAGCGCCTCGGGCGCAACGCCAGCTTCCAGGCGATGGGCAACGCGGTGGCCGCCGCCGGCATGGGCGCTTGCGGCTACTACCTGTCGAACGACGCGGTGTTCTACCTCACCGCCGCCCTGGTGGTGCCGACGATCATGGCGCTCTCGGCGATCCGCGCCGAGGAGATCGATGCCGGCGTGCGGACGCAGGAGGCCGAGCCCCGCAGCGGCGACGCGGCGGCGGGCGGCGTGAAGGCCCTGCTGACCAACCGCGCGCTCCTCAGCTTCGCGGCCTGCATGACGCTGTTCTTCCTGGCCAACGCCGCGATGCTGCCGCTCGTCGGCAGCGTCCTGACGCTGCGGGCGAGCGAGACCGCGACGGCGCTCGTGGCCGCCTGCATCATGGTCCCGCAGGTGGTGCTGGCGGTCCTGGCCCCCGCCGTCGGCCGGGCGGCGGAACGCTTCGGCCGCTATCCGGTGCTGCTGGCGGGGTTCGCCGCGCTTCCGATCCGCGGCCTGCTCTTCGCCTACACCGACAACCCCTACATGCTGGTCTCGATCCAGGTCTTCGACGGCATCTCGGCCGCGGTGCTCGGGGTGATGGTGCCCCTCGTCGTCTCCGACCTCACCCGCGGCACCGGCCGGTTCAACCTCGCGCTCGGCGCCGTCGGCACCGCCATGGGGATCGGGGCCGCGCTCTCGACCTCGCTCGCCGGAATCCTGGCCGACCGGCTCGGCAGCCACACCGCCTTCCTCGGGCTGGCGCTCGTCGGGGCCGGCGCCTTCGCCCTCGTCGCGCTGATCATGCCCGAGACCCGGCGCGGGGCGGCACGATGAGGATTCTCGCGGCCTGCACGGGGCGGTCCGGCACCGGAATCGCATACCGGTCAAACGGCGTTCAGCTTCGTGCGATAAAAGCGCGGCGCAGAAACGGGCTCACGCAACGGTTGACGAGGCTGTTGCGTTGCCCCGCCGGCGCTTATTTTTATCCGCGTCCCGTCGTAGTGCCATCCGCCAACGCATTCCTCGTGTCGACCGCCCCGTCGCTCAC
>NZ_VRVH01000552.1:0-1431 GCF_008040095.1 Methylobacterium sp. WL6
GCCTCGCCGCCCTGCTCGTCGCCGCCGATCGCGGGCCGCTCGCCGGCCGGGTCGCCCGGTGGTTCCCGCGGCCGGAGCTCGAAGCCGACCTCGCCCGCTACGGCCTGCCCGCCTGCCTGATCGCCTACGCGCTGCGGTGGCGGAGCGAGCGCGGCGGCCCCGCGGCCGTCGCAGCGCCCGCGATCGCGCAGCCGCCGGGCGACGACGTCGTGGTGGTGATCCAGCTCGAATCCTTCCTCGACCCCGAACGGCTCGGCGGACCGCACCTGCCGCTGATGGACCTGATCCGGGCGCGCGCCAGCGAGCACGGCCGCCTGCGGGTGCCGGCGCACGGCGCCTACACCATGCGGACCGAGCACGCCGTGCTCACCGGGCGCGGCGCGTGCGATCTCGGCTTCGGCGTGTTCGACCCCTATCTCGCCTCGCGCGGGAACGAGCCGGGCAGCCTCGCCCGGACGGCCCGGCGGAACGGCTACGCGACCACCTTCGTCCACCCGTTCCACCGCGACTTCTTCCAGCGCGCCCGCGTCATGGAGGCGTTCGGCTTCGACACCCTCGTGATGGAGGAGGCGTTCGGCGACGCGCCCCGCGTTGGACCCTATGTCGGCGATGCGGCCTTCGGCGAGCGCGTGCGCGCCGAGGTCGCGGCACGGCGCGGGCCGCTGTTCCTGTTCGGCGTCACCATGGAGAACCACGGCCCCTGGAAGCCGGGACGCCTGCCGGGGATCGACGACCCGGTCGCCCAGTACCTCCACCACGTCGCCGCCGCCGGGCGCATGGTCGAGGACCTCGTGGCCGCGCTCGCGGGCCTGAACGCGACGCTCTGCATCTACGGCGACCACGCGCCCGCCCTGCCGACCTGCCGGCCCGGCTTCGGCGACACCGCCACCGACTACGCGCTGTTCCGGTTCGGCCACGCCGACCCGGCCGCGCCGCGTCGGGTCGACCGCACCGCCGACGATCTCGGGCGCCGGCTGCGAGCCGCAATCGGCCGGGCCGCGACGTCGGCGGATGGGCCAAGCGTGGCCGTGCCACGGTCGTGACGCAATGCCGGGCGATGTCCGGCGCGCGTGCTCGAGCCGTCGTTAAAGCGATCGCAGGCTTTGGCGCGCAACGTCGAGGCTCCAGCCATGCGCGCGTCGTCCGCCGACACTTCGGCACGGACCTCGGTGGCGGTCTCGCGACGAAGACGACAGGGTCATACGGGCGTTGCGTGCCGGTCTCACGGAGACGGGCACGGCTCCGGGAGTTCGAAGATGGTTCGTTTCACGGCGCTGTTCGCGCTGACGGCCTGCCTCGTCGGCGGCTGCTCGGTTCTTCCGGCTTCGGGTCCGACGGCGCGTGCCGTGGAGGCGGGGGCGGAGCTGTCGACGCCGGAGGGGCTGCTGGCGCGCTACGAGCTGGTGGACGTGACCCCGGCGGTGATCGAGG
>NZ_VRVH01000553.1:0-1428 GCF_008040095.1 Methylobacterium sp. WL6
GGGTGAGCGCGGCGCCGAGGGGCGCGCCCTGACGGTCCGCGCCGGCCTCCGGGCCCAGCATCGGCCGGGGATCGAACAGGGCCGCGAGGGCGGTCGACCCGGTGCTGCGGGCCTGGAGCCTCGCGACCTGCGGCACCGGCTCGGTCCCGCCGCCCGGCGGCACGCCCTCGAGGGTGACGAGGCAGAACAGGGCGGCGAGCGTGTTGCGAAGGATCGGGTGGCGGCGTGCCCGCCGGCGGCGGGCGGGACGCGTGAGGCCGCAGGAGGAGCGCGGGTGATGAGGCATGCGGACTCGACTCGAAGGCGACCCGGTGCCCGCAGCCGCGCAGCGTCCGGCCCTCGCCCGCGACGGATCGGCGGGCGGCGGGCCGGCCGATGGGGTCGGCCGTGCGGGGATCGAGAGAACTGCGACTGATCCGTATTGGGCGCGCGTTTGGTTAATCCGCCCCTAAGCCGCCGGCCGACCCGTGCGGATCGCGCGCGAAAACCCGCGAGACCGTGCGCCGGCGCGGCGATGATCGGCAGCGTCTCGCTCGACCCGCTCGACCCGCGCGGCGCGGGGATAAGCGGGGGCATGCGCAGGCACGCGAACGTGTTGCCGCTTCGTTCTTGCCGAGCCGGCCCCGAATCGGCGATACCGTCGCGCATGCGGATGCCCGTCCTCGCTGTCCTCCTGTCCCTGAACGCCCTGCCCTGCGCGGCTGCGCAGGCGCCGCGGGCGGCCGACCCGGCGGCGCTGGAGCAGGCGTGGCGCGACTGCGTGCGGGAAGCCTATGCGCACCAGCCGCCGGCCCAGGGGCGCGCCGGCTCGCAGCGCAACGCCCTCGACGAATGCAAGGAGCGCGAGGACGCCGTCGTCGCGGCGCTGATGGCCGCCCGCGACGTCGAGGCCGGACGCGATGCCCGCTCGCTGCCGGCCCGTGCCCGCGCCTGGGCGGCCTCGGTCGCCGCCTACGTCGTCGACCCGGTCTCGTCCTGGATCGCGATGCTGCGCAACTGAGCGCCGGCAATTCCCGCGCCGACGGCGGTCGGGTCGTTCAGAGGATCGGATGCATCTGCCGGGCGCGCCGGCGCGTCACCGCCCGTAGACATCCTCGACGCGGATGATGTCGTCCTCGCCGGTGTAGGAGCCGACCTGGACCTCGATCAGCTCGAGCGGGATCCTGCCGGGATTGGTCAGGCGGTGCAGCGAGCCGATCGGCAGGTACACCGCCTCGTTCTCGTGCACGAGGACCAGGCGCTCGCCCAGCGTCACCTCCGCCGTGCCCTTCACCACCACCCAGTGCTCGGCGCGGTGATGGTGCTTCTGCAGCGACAGGCGCCCGCCCGGCGTCACCATGATGCGCTTGACCTGGAAGCGCTCGCCGATGTCGACGCGCTGGTACCAGCCCCAGGGCCGGTACATCCGCCGGTGCGCGTCGGCCTCCG
>NZ_VRVH01000554.1:0-1427 GCF_008040095.1 Methylobacterium sp. WL6
GCGCCGAACAGGTTGCGCGGGGCCGCGATCCGCGGGTGCGGCGCCCCCGGCGGGCGCATCGCCCGCACCGTCGCGACCGGATCGGCGACGAGGTCGTCGAGCGAGACGGAGGCGTCGGCGATGCGGTTGACGAAGGAAGCGTTCGCGCCGTTCTCCAGGAGCCGCCGGACGAGGTAGGCGAGCAGGGTCTCGTGGGTGCCGACGGGGGCGTAGATCCGGCACGGCCGGTCGAGCCCGCCCGGGCCGACCACCGCCGCGTAGAGCGGCTCGCCCATCCCGTGCAGGCACTGGAACTCGTAGTCGCCGGGCCGGAAGCCGGGGCCGGCCATCTCCAGGATGCTGGCCACGGTCTGCGCGTTGTGGGTCGCGAATTGCGGGAACACCGCGTCCGGCGCGGCCAGCAGCATCCGGGCGCAGGCGAGGTAGGACACGTCGGTGTGGGCCTTGCGGGTGAAGACCGGGAAGTCGGAGAGCCCCTCGACCTGCGCCCGCTTGATCTCGCCGTCCCAGTAGGCGCCCTTCACCAGCCGGACCATCAGGCGGCGGCCGCTCCGGCGGGCGAGGTCGACGAGCCAGTCGACGACGAAGGGGCAGCGCCGGCCGTAGGCCTGGATCACGAAGCCGAGCCCGTCCCAGGCCGCGAGGTCCGGGTCGGTGGCCAGCGCCTCGAGGATGTCGAGGGAGAGGTCGAGCCGGTCGGCCTCCTCGGCGTCGATGTTCAGGCCGATGCCGTACCCCCTGGCCAGCACGGCCAGCGCCTTCGCCCGGGGGATCAGCTCCGCGAGCACGCGGGCGCGCTTCGTCCGCGTGTAGCGCGGGTGCAGCGCCGAGAGCTTGATCGAGATGCCCGGCCCCCCGATGACGCCCCGCCCGGCCGATTCCCGCCCGATGGCATGGATCGCCGCCGCGTAGGCGGCCTGGTAGCGGGCGGCATCCGCTTCCGTGGCCGCGGCCTCCCCGAGCATGTCGTAGGAATAGGCGAACCCCTTCGCCTCGTTGGGGCGCGCCCGGCGCAGGGCCTCGGCGATGGTCTCGCCCATCACGAACTGCTCGCCCATCAACCGCATGGCGAGGTCCACGCCCCGGCGGATCAACGGCTCCCCGCCCCGCCCGATCAGGCGCGTCAGGGCCGCGGACAGGCCGCGCTCGCGCGTCGTCGCGGTGAGCTTGCCGGTCACCAGCAGGCCCCAGGTCGCCGCGTTGACGAACGGCGAGGGGCTGTGGCCGAGATGGGCCCGCCAGTCGCCGGGGGCGATCTTGTCGCGGATCAGCGCGTCGCGGGTCGCCGCGTCCGGGATGCGCAGCAGGGCCTCGGCGAGGCACATCAGGGCGACGCCCTCCTGGCTCGACAGGTCGTATTCGTGGATCAGGCCCTCGACGCCGCCCCGCTTCGCCGTCCGCCGCAGGCCCGCGACCAGGCCGCGCGC
>NZ_VRVH01000555.1:0-1394 GCF_008040095.1 Methylobacterium sp. WL6
GCGTCGGTTTGGCGGTTATCGATTTTGCGCAGCTCGGTAGCAATGTCCTGCAGGCTGGTGTCGCCCTTGCGCAGCACCTGATCTGCCCCGGACAGACGGTCACGCTCGGCTGCGGTGACGTCGCGAGCGCTTAACACTACTACCGGCACCTCGGTACAGCCGGGCAAATCCCGGAGCCGGTCGAGGAACGAGAACCCGTCCATCACTGGCATGGTCAGGTCGAGCAGCACGAGGCGTGGCACGCCGTGCCGGACCTGGTCGAGCGCCTCGCAGCCGTTCCCAGCCTCGCGGACGCTCCAGCCGTTGCGCTCAAGCACCGTCCGGAGCCGGTGGCGCATATCGGCATCGTCGTCGACCACGAGCACGTCGCCGTCCGCTGCCCGGAACTGGTCAAGGATCGTCCGGAGGCGCGCCCAGTCCACCGGCTTCGGTACCGCCTCGATGGCTCCGAGCGAGGCGCTCAGCGCCGCGTCGGCAACGAAGCTGACCATGACCACGGGGATGCCTGCAGTCTCTGGGTCTGCCTTCAGGGCGGCTAGCACCGACCAGCCGTCCATCTCGGGCATCATCACGTCGAGTAGGATCGCACGTGGCTTGAGCGACTTGGCGAGGTCGAGCCCGGTGCGTCCGTCCCCCGCAGTGCGGACAGCGAAGCGTTGGCGTTCGAGGAACCGGGTCATCAGTTCGCGTTGGGACGCCTCGTCGTCGATGACCAGCACGAGGTCGCCTACCGTCATCTGGTTCTCGGGAACCGCCGGTGCCGCCGGTGCCGCCGCTACGGCCCGCTCTGGCGCCACGGCCGGGACGCGCAGGGTGAAGCTCGTTCCTTGACCCTCGACGCTGTCGACGGTGATGTCGCCACCGAGAAGCTGGGCGAAGGCGCGGCTTAGAGCCAGTCCGAGGCCGGTGCCGCCATAGTTGCGTGTGGTGCTCTCGTCGGCCTGAGTGAACCGCTCGAACAGGCGCCCAACCTGCTCCGGGCTCATACCGATGCCGGTATCCCGCACCGTGAACCGGAGCCAGTCGCCATCTACGTCGACCTCGCGGGCGGCACTCAACGTGATGGTGCCGCCCTCGGTGAACTTGGCCGCGTTCGAAAGCAGGTTGAACACGCACTGGCGCAGCTTGGTCGCGTCCGTGCGCGCCCGGCCTACGTCATCGGCCACGTCCAAGCCGAGGACGTTGCCCTTCTTGGCGACCAGCGCCTCCACCGTACCGGCGGCGTCCGTGACGAAGGCGGTGACGTCGATGTCCTCGGGATAGAGTTCCATCTTCTCGGCCTCGACCTTGGACAGGTCGAGCACGTCGTTGATCAGCCCGAGCAGGTGCTGGGCGTTCGACTTGATCTTGCCGAGATCCTTTAGGAGGCTGTCTTGGCCGAGTTCCTCCGCCTC
>NZ_VRVH01000556.1:0-1386 GCF_008040095.1 Methylobacterium sp. WL6
GTGGCGAGCGGGGGGGCGAGGTCGCCTTCCCGGTCGGGCAGGCCGCCGCCGATCTGGCGGGCGGGGATCTCGGCCTCGCGCATCGTGCGCGACACCGTGTCGAACCACGGGATGACGATCGCGTCGAGGGGGATGATCTCGGGCACGCCGGCCTTCACGTCCCACTGGTAGGTGGCGCGCGCCACCGGGCCGGCGGGGGTGATCAGGGTCTCGCGGGTGACCGGGCCGGCGAAGGTGAGGATGCCGCGGGTGCGCATCACCGGGCGCGGCGGCAGCCCCTCGGCGACCATACCCTGCGCCTCCACCGTCACGATGCGCCGGGTGGTGTCGCCGAGCTTCACCGTCTCCGGGTCGGGCGACCAGGAATCGGTGATCGTCACGTCCTTGGCCGGCAGCCACCACGGCTCCTTGGCGTCCGGGCCGCCGCCCTCCTTGGTCCAGGTCGCGACCGGCAGCGCGACCGGGCCGGAGCGCACGTCGATCACCCGGCGCTGGCCGTCGTCGTTGATCGTCAGGCGGTGGTCGAACGGCTCGATCGTGAAGTCGCCGGCATGGTGCGGGAACACCGCGATCACCCGGTCGAAGGCGATGGCGCTCTGGCCGTCCTTCAGCTTGGTCCTGCTCCAGCGGTCGCGGCCGAGCTGGCTCCAGCTGAAGTTGGCCAGCGTCGGCTGGATCACCTCCTCGAGCAGGATCTGCTGCTTGTAGACCCCGTGGATGCGCAGCAGCACCATCTCGCGCACGAACGGCGCGGCGTTGCCGTTCAATTCGGGCGTGACCGTGAGGGTGAGGTCGCCCGGCTCGACCTCGGCGCGGGCGGGCTGGGCCAGGAGGAGGGCGGCGAACAGGACGGTCCATCGCATGCGACCCGCCCTTTCTTCCCCCCTTTGCGGGCCACGGTGTTCATGCCTCGCATCGGAGCCGTATCGATCGCGCTTGGATCCGCGCCACCCCGTCATCCCGGGGCTGCGCAGCAGAGCCCGGGATCCAGAGCCGCCGACGGCGCATGACGACCAACGCCCTGCGGTTCTGGATCCCGGGCTCGCCTCCGGCGCCCCGGGATGACGGGGAGGGCCTGAGAACCGCGTTTGCGAAGGCCATGAACCCGAAAGTGTCTGCTCGTGAGGGACGCGGTGCGGCGCATTCCAAAACCTCACCATGGGTTGCTCCCGGCGGGCATGCTGGTGCCGGCTTCGATGCGGCGGGCCTGCTCGGCCTTGAGGCGGAGCTTGAGGTAGCGGCCGGGGTCGTCCGGCAGGGTCTGGAGCCAGAGGCGGTCGGGGCGGATCTCGTGCGCCTCGAAGCTCTTGGTGACGCGGCGCACCTCCTTCTCGGGGGCCTCGGCCACCATCGCCGAGCCGCCGCCGGTGCGGCCGCGCCCGGCGG
>NZ_VRVH01000557.1:0-1360 GCF_008040095.1 Methylobacterium sp. WL6
CTTCAATCGTCGCGGCGCGGGCTTCGAGGCTCCTGGGCATAAAGGGCCGGCCAGCACGGCCGCGAGGGCGACGGCGGGGGCGAGGCTGCAGGGTATTAGGCGGCGGCCTGCTGCTCGGGCTCGGCCTCGGCCCCGGCCGACACCGCGTTGTTGTTGGCCGGGGCCGCGACCGAGAGTGCCCGATTAAGGGGCGTCGTCGAGGGCCCGCTCGCGACCCTTGGCCCACAGGCGGTAGGCAATGCCGGCAGCGGCCAAGACAGACCCGACCACCGTCAGCACGGTCAGGGCGGTGGTTACCGACGACAACTTGTCGGCCACCGGGTTCAGCGTGTCAGTCACCTGCGAGATGGCGGTCGTGACGATCCCGCCGCCGGTGGTCGCGTCGGCGAACCCCTTGAGCGAGGCCGCCATGGCTCGCGTTGACGGAGAGGTTCGCCGTGGCACGCCGGGGAGTGCCGCGGAGCCGCGGACGGCTGGTCCTGATCGCCTCGATGCCATTCGACCCTCCGCGGCGGTTACCCACTCGGGTTTGCATAATGCCGTCCTGTTCCTCGACATCGAGACCGTTCCGGACCCCGAGCTCGTACCGCTCGACTGGCCCGCGGAGCGCTTTCCGAAGTGCGCGTGGCACAGGATCGTGGCGATCTCATTCGTTGTCGCGGAACTCTCCCGCGTGGACGGGGTGGAGGCATACGCGTTCTCCGAGTGCCGCAGCGGGGACGAGGCCATACCCGACAAGGCGCGGCTGCTGGCCGCCTTCTAGCGTTTCTTCGCCGCGCGCCGGTTCCGACTCGTTACGTGGAACGGGCGGCGATTCGACATGCCGACGATCCTGGCACGCTCCCTCATGCACGGCGTGGACGCCGCGCCTTGGTTCGTTCGAAGCGATCGGTGGAACGGTTATCGTCAGCGCTATGCCGCCGATTGGCACGTCGAACTCATGGACGCCATGTCCGACCATGGTGCCGCTCCGGCGCTTACTCTGGAGGAGGCCGCAATGATGATCGGCCTGCCCGGCAAGCTCGGCGAACACGGCTCGCTCGTCGCCGCGATGATCGAGGACGGACAGGTCGAGCGTGTCCGAGCGTACTGCGAGACGGATACGCTCAACCTGGCGGTTCTCTACGTCCGCTGGGCTTACCTGGCCGGCAGGACGGACGCCGCATCGCACAATGGTGCCGTGGCCGGGCTGATCGCGTACCTAGAAGCCGAACGTTCGGACCGTCACCATCTCGGCCGCTTCCTGGACGAATGGCGCGCCGCCGCCGGTCGCCGAACGCCGTTCATCGGCATGCGCAAGTAGCGGCCCCGGGCTGGACCGGGCCCTCTTCTTGGGGCATTGGGGGGGAGCCGTCGGGCG
>NZ_VRVH01000558.1:0-1340 GCF_008040095.1 Methylobacterium sp. WL6
CCCAGGCCCGAGGCCGCGCCGAGGAGCGCTTCGCCCCGAGCCGAAACCGCGTCGGCCGGCCCGATCCCGGAGAAGCTGCGTGCGGCGGTCGACGGCGTCGTGCGCGGGCTGGCGCCGGTGCTGAAGGGCCTGAGCGCCAAGGGCTTGAACACCAAAGGCCTCAACACGAAGGGGCTGGCGCCCGGCTTCGGCTTCGGCTTCGCCAAGCCGCCGATGCCGGGCCGCTCGGCCGAGCCCGCCGAGGGCGAGGGATCGCTCGTCACCAAAAGCTTCGCCGGGCCGGCGGGTGCGCGCGAGTATCGCCTGTTCGTCCCGAGCCGGCCGCAGAATCCGGCCGCGCTCGTGGTGATGCTGCACGGCTGCAACCAGACCGCGGACGACTTCGCCGTCGGCACCGGCATGAACCGGCTGGCGGAGCGCGACGGCGTGCTCGTCGCCTACCCGGTCCAGACCGGCCGCGCCAACGCGCAACGCTGCTGGAACTGGTTCGAGCCGCGCGACCAGGGCCGCGAGACCGGCGAGGCCGCGATCATTGCCGGGCTCACCCGCGCGGTGATGGCCGAGCACGCGATCGACCCGGACCGCGTCTTCATCGCCGGGCTCTCGGCCGGCGGGGCGGCGGCGGCCAACATCGCCCGCGCCTTTCCCGATCTCTACGCGGCGGTGGGCGTGCATTCCGGCCTCGCCGCGTCGTGCGCCCGCGACGTCGGCTCGGCGATGATGGCGATGCAGATGGGCGCGGCCGGCCCCGGCGGCACCCGCGTGCCGACGATCGTCTTCCACGGCGAGGACGACACCACGGTGAGCATCCGCAACGCCGACCAGGTGCTGGCACAGGCGGGCGCCGCGGCGCTGACGCCCTCGCGCGAGCAATTCGACGGCGACGGCCATCCCTACACCCGCACCCGCTACGCCGACGCGGCGGGCCGGGTGATGCTGGAGGATTGGCGGGTGCGCGGCGCCGGCCACGCCTGGTCCGGCGGCGACCGGGCCGGCAGCTTCACCGATCCGCACGGGCCCGACGCCTCGCGCGCGATGCTCGACTTCTTCGCTGCGCATCCCAAGGGGGTCTAGAGCATTTTCTTCACGCGAGCCGGGATCCACCTCGCTGGAAAATGCTCGAGCGGCCGGGCGCCGTCCCGGCGACGGCGTGGCCCGGTTGCAACGCCGAACCTGCGATCGTGCGGTGCCCGCGATCGGAGGCGGAGGATCGGCCGCGATCCGTGCATGGTCCGTTTGCCGGCGAACCGCGTCGGCGGAGGAGGCTTGCGTGTCGGTGTCGGGTTGGAAGGTGGCGCTCGTGGGCGCAGCGGTGGCGTGCGCCGCGCACGGAGCCGCCC
>NZ_VRVH01000559.1:0-1338 GCF_008040095.1 Methylobacterium sp. WL6
GTAGCCGGCGGCCTCCGCGGCGGCGATCGCGGCGGCCGGATCCGCGTCCGAACCCGCAGCCTTCGCCGGCCACGTCACCGCGTGCACCGTGCCGTCGGCGGCGGTGAGGCGCGCGACCTTGATCTCCGACGGCTTGCGCTCGCCCTCCACCGTCACGGCATCGCCGACGCGGAGCGCGATGCCCTCGGCCCCCTTCGGCCCGAGGTCGGCGAGGTGTCGCCCGTCGGCGCCTTCGATGGCGAAGCGGTGCCCGAAGATGGCCCAGACGGTTCCGATGGCGTTCGTCGTCGTCATGATCGTCTCTCTGAGGGGTGGTGGGTCGGTCAGCGCGGCGGCGCGGCGTCCGGTGGCGGCGGAGTGGCGTCCGGCGGCGGGGGCCGCCCCGGATCGATCTCGGTCATCGCGCCGGTGGCGGCGGCGATGGCGTGCGCCTCGATCACGGTGCCCAGCGCGCTGCGGGCGAGAACCCCTCGGACGGTCAGGGCGCGCCCGGCCCGGAGCTCGGCGTTCCAGCGTTCGGCCTCGCGCGGCGGCATCCGCACCTGCGTGCCGTCCGCGAGCAGCACCCCGTTGATCTCGCCGCGCTTGCCGTGCAGCGGCATGGCCACGCGCCCGGTCACCGTCGTCTCGCTGCGGTCGCGCCCGGGCGGCCCGAGGTCGATCACCGTCGCCCCGGTCGCGTCGTTGCGGATCATCGTGCCGTCGACCAGCGGCAGCGCGCGGGCCTTCAGTCCGTGGATGGTGACGGCATCCCCGGGGCGCACCGCGAAGGCCAGCTGCACGCTGAGATGGGGCGGCGCCTTCACCTCGGTGCCGTCGGTGAGGATCAGGCCGTCGATGTCGCCGCGTGGCGTCAGCGTGTACTGCCGCACCGTTCCGCGTGTCTCGGGCAGGCTGGCGGGATCGAACGCCGTCTGCGCCGCGGCGCTCGCTGCCGAGAGGGCGAGCGCCGCGATGGCCGGGAGGAGAGCCGTCTTCCGATGCCGCACGACGCCTCCCTGTCCCGATCGGATCACGGGAAGGCCATGGCACCGTCCGTGCCATCGACAAAACGCTTACGGATCAGATGGTTGCCTCGGCAACGGTCAAGCTTGATCGTCCGGATTCGCGACAGCGACCGTCGTGAGATCGGACAGGCGCGCGCCGTCGGCCGGCGCGCCGAGGCCGTAGCGCTCGATCTTGGCGTAGAGCAGCTGGCGCTGGATGCCGACGCGCCGGGCCGCCGCGGTGCGGTTGCCGCCGGACGCCTCCAGGGCCGCCGCGATCATCGCCGCCTCGAGCCGCGCCACGGCGCCGGGAAGGTCGCCGGCGAGCCAGTCGACCGGCTCGGCCCTGCGG
>NZ_VRVH01000055.1:0-22512 GCF_008040095.1 Methylobacterium sp. WL6
CCGCCGTCGCGCCCTGGCTGCCGCCGGGCGAGGTCGCGCGCCTGCGCTCCTGCCCGAGCCCGACCGATGCGGTGCTCGCCGGCCTGACCCGCGACCTCGCAGGGGCCTATCGCGACGGGCATCTCACCGACGTGCTGTTCGGCGTCCTCGAGCGCAAGGTCTCGGACCTGTCGGCGATCCACACCGCCTGCGAGCGGATCCACGGCACGCCCCTGCCCTTCGCCTACACCCTGCTGCTCTACCGCACGGCGTGGCTCTACTGCCTGTTGCTGCCGTTCGGGCTGTCGGCCTCGCTCGGCTGGGCGACGCCGGTCGCGACCATGCTGGTGGCCTACACCTTCTTCGGCCTCGATGCGCTGGGCGACGAGCTGGAAGAGCCCTTCGGCCTGGAGGCGAACGACCTGCCCCTCGATGCGATGCTGCGCACAGCCGAGCGCACGGTGCTCGATGCCCTCGGCGAGCCGCTTCCGCCCGCGATGGAGCCGGTGCGCTACCAATTGGATTGAGCGTGCGGGCCGGCGACCGTCTCGCTCACGTCCGCGACGGGGCCGCGTCCGGCCCGGGCCCGAGCCGGCGCTGCATCAGCACCGTGCCGAGCCAGCGCCCGTGCTTGTGGCCGACGTTCTCGAGCACGCCGGCATGCGCGAAGCCCAGGCCCGCATGCAGCGCCACCGACGCCTCCGAGCCCGGATCGGTGATCACCGCCACCATCACCCGCGCGTCGATCGCCTCGCAGGCCGCGATGAGCGCCGCCAGCAGGGCGCGGCCGATCCCGACACCGCGCGCGGCCTCGGCGACGTAGACCGAATCCTCCACCGTCGAGCGATAGGCCGCCCGCACGCGATAGGGGCCGGCATAGGCGTATCCGCAGACCGCGCCGTCGCGCTCGGCGACGAAGTAGGGATAGCCGTCCGCGACGAGCGCCATCCGCCGCCGCGCCATTTCGGCCAAAGTCGGCGGCTCGGTCTCGAAGCTCGCGGTGCCGTTCGTCACCGCGTCGGCGTAGATCCGGGCGATCGCGGCGATGTCGGCGTCGACGGCCGGGCGCAGGTCAGGCGTCATCGATCCGCTCACGCAAAAAAGGGGCCGGCGCGACGGCGCCGGCCCCTGCGGTCGATCGTTCGGCGATCCCTTCGGGACCGCGCGGGGATCACTCGGCCGCGGTCATCTCGGCGGTGAAGTGGCCGCACCAATCCTGCGAGGCCACCACCGGCCACAGGCCCTTGGACTCGGGAGCCGGCTGGCTCACCGGCGGGTTGAAGCGGCACAGGCCCTGATCGCCGACGGCGGAGGCGCCGTTGGTCTTGTGGTCGTCGAAGAAGCGGCAGCTGTTGCAGGAGGCGTTGGTCGAGGTCATCGGGTTTCTCCGGTTCGGGCGTCTGTCGCGGGCTGTCGGAACCGTCGCCGGCCCCGTCGTCCCTCTGCAGTTCTTAATTAGAACAGCTCCAATATGGCGTCAACCGGCGAGTCCCGGCGCAGTTCCCGTTTTCGAGCGCGACCGGTGGAAACCGGTACGGTGCGCGAGGAGCAACGCCGGACGGCAGCGGCGCCCCTTCCGGAACGCCGGTCGTCGCGGCCCGCCTGTCACCCGGCGCGGGCCTGCGAGCAGCGAGCGTCATCGACTCGCCATGGGCCCTCCCCTAACGTCCGGGGCGGGACCGGCGTCGGTGCCGGTCCGGAGGGTCCCCGCCCATGGTGCTGGAAACCGAATCGGCGCTGGAATCGGCCACCGCCCTGGCGACGAGCGAGGCGAAATCCGCCCGCACCGACCTGATCGAGGCGGCGGCATCGATCGTGGGCGGCCGCGGCGGACCGGGCGGCTTCGTCCGCGACCTGTTCGGCCGGGTGCCGCCGGAGGACCTGGCGCCCTACCCGGCCGAGGCGCTGGCCGACCTCGCGATCGCCGCGCGGGCGCATCTCGCGGTGCCGCGCGCCACGGGTTCGGCGGCGAACCTCCGGCTCGTCGACGTCGCCGTGCCCGGCCCCGGGCGCACCCGCGAGCTGACCGTCGTCGAGGTCGTCAACGACAACCGCCCCTACCTGCTCGACTCGACCCTGGCGGAGCTGACTGAGCAGGGCCTGACGCCCCACCTCGTCGCCCACCCGATCCTCGGCGTCGAGCGCGACGCCGACGGGGCGCTCGTCCGCGTCGTCGGGGAGACCACGGCGGACGCCCACGGCGCCCTGCTGCGCGAGAGCTTCATCCACATCCACCTCGACCGGCTCGATGCCGGCGAGGCGCGCGAACGCCTCGAAGCCGGTCTCGCGCAGGTCTTTCGCGATGTGGCCCTGGTCACCGACGACCACGACGCGATGCTGGCCCGGCTCGGCGCGCTCGCCGAGGGCTACGGCCGCAATCCCCCGCCGCTGCCCGAGGGCGAGGTCGCCGAGGCGCGCGCCTTCCTCGAATGGCTGCGCGACGGCCACTTCACGCTGCTCGGCATGCGCGAGCACGCGCTGCCCGGCGAGCGGGCGGCCGAGGCCGAAAGCCTCGGCATCCTTCGCGATCCGGGCCTCGCCGTGCTGCGCCGCGGGCGGGCGCTCGTGGACATGACGCCGGAGATCGTCGCGTTCCTCGAGGAGCCGCACGCGCTGATCATCACCAAGGCGAGCCTCAAGGCCCGCGTCCACCGCGCGGCGCATCTCGACTACGTCGCCGTCAAGCTGTTTTCCGCGACGGGCAAGCTCACCGGCGAGGTCCGCATCGTCGGGCTGTTCACCGCCGCGGCCTACACCGCGCTCGCCCGCGAGGTGCCCTATCTCCGCGGCAAGGTCGCGGCCGTGGTCGAGAAGGCCGGCCTCGACCCGACGAGCCATGCCGGGCGGGCGCTGCTCGCCGTGCTGGAGACCTACCCGCGCGACGACCTGTTCCAGATCGACGTGGACCGGCTGTTCCGCTTCACCCTCGCCATCGCCAACCTCGCCGACCGGCCGCGCATCCGCGTGCTGTCGCGGACCGACCGGTTCGGGCGCTTCGTCTCGCTCCTCGTCTACGTGCCGAAGGACCGCTACGACTCGATCGTGCGCGCCCGCATCGGCGCCTATCTCGCCCAGGAATACGGCGGCCGGCTCTCGGCGACCTATCCCGACCTGCCCGACGGGCCGCTGGCCCGGATCCATTACATCGTCGGGTTCTCCGAAGCCGGCGCGCCGGAGCGCGACCCCTCTGTGCTGGAGGCCGGCATCGCCGCCCTGATGCGGACCTGGGGCGACGCGCTGCGCGCCGCGCTCACGGAGGCCATGGGCGGATCCGAGGCGCGGGCGCTGGCCGCCCGCTACGGCGAGGGCTTCTCCGCGGCCTACCGCGAGAACTTCTCCGCCGAGGTCGCCATCGCCGACATCGCCATCCTCGAATCCCTGTCCGAGGACCGCCCGCGCGCCGTCGCGATCGACCGCCGCGACACCGACCCGGCGGCGCAGGTGCGCCTGAAGGTGTTCTCGCGCGGGGCGTCGCTGCCGCTGTCCGACCGGGTGCCCGGCCTGGAGAACCTCGGCTTCCGGGTGATCAACGAGCGGACCTACAGCGTGCTGCCGGCGGGGAGCGACACCAAGGTCTGGCTGCACGACATGCTGCTGGAGCGCGCCACCGGTGCGGCCATCGAGATCGGCCCGCTCGAGGCGCCGCTGGAGGCGGCGATGCTCGCCATCGCCGCGGACCAGGCCGAATCCGACGGCTACAACCGCCTCGTGCTGGAGGCCGGCCTCGCCTGGCGCGACGTGGCGCTGCTGCGCGGCCTCGGCCGCTACCTGCGCCAGCTCCGCGTGCGCTACGGCCAGGACTACCTCGCCGCGACCTTGAGCCAGCATCCCGGCATCGCCCGCCAGCTCGTCGCGCTGTTCCACGCCCGGTTCGACCCGGCCGCCGGGGGCGACCGCGGGGCCGCCGAGGCGGCGGTTCGCGAGGGCATCGAGGCGGCGCTCGCCGACGTGACCAGCCTCGACGAGGACCGGATCCTGCGCCGCTTCGTCAACCTCGTGGAGGCCGCGGTCCGCACCAACTTCTTCCAGAAGGCCGCCGACGGCACCCTGCGCGAGACGATCGCCTTCAAGTTCGCCTGCGCCAAGGTGTCGGGCATGCCGCTGCCGCGGCCGTTCTTCGAGATCTTCGTCTATTCGCCCCGCGTGGAAGGGCTGCACCTGCGCTACGGCTACGTCGCGCGCGGCGGCCTGCGCTGGTCCGACCGGCCGGAGGATTTCCGCACCGAAATTCTGGGGCTGGTGAAGGCGCAGCAGGTCAAGAACGCGGTGATCGTGCCGGTGGGCGCCAAGGGCGGGTTCTTTCCCAAGCGCCTGCCGCCGGCCTCGGATCGCGCCGCGTGGCTGGCGGAGGGCACCGAGAGCTACCGCATCTTCATCCGCACGCTCCTGGAGCTCACCGACAACTTCGTCGCCGAGGGCATCGCGCCGCCGGCCGACACCGTGCGGCACGACCCCGACGACGCCTACCTCGTGGTCGCCGCCGACAAGGGCACCGCGACCTTCTCCGACATCGCCAACGCGCTCTCGCTGGAGCGCGGGCACTGGCTCGGCGACGCCTTCGCCTCCGGCGGCAGCCAGGGCTACGACCACAAGGGCATGGGCATCACCGCCCGGGGCGCCTGGGAGGCGGTGAAGCGCCACTTCCGCGAGATCGACGTCGACACGCAGGCTGATCCGGTGACGGTGGTCGGCGTCGGCGACATGTCGGGCGACGTGTTCGGCAACGGCATGCTGCTTTCGCGCACCCTGAAGCTGGTGGCGGCCTTCGACCACCGCGACATCTTCCTCGATCCGACGCCCGACATGGCGGCGAGCTTTGCCGAGCGCAAACGCCTGTTCGACCTCGGCCGGTCGAGCTGGGCCGACTACGACAAAAGCCTGATCTCGGCCGGCGGCGGCGTCTTCTCGCGCGCGCTCAAGGCGATCCCGCTCTCGGCCGAGATCCGGGCCGTGCTCGGGTTCGAGCGCGCCTCCGCCTCGCCCGCCGAGCTGATGCAGGCGATCCTCAAGGCGCCCGTCGACCTGCTCTGGTTCGGCGGCATCGGCACCTACGTCCGCGCCACCACCGAGACCGACGAGGAGGCCGGCGACCGGGCCAACGACGCCGTGCGCATCACCGGCCCGGAGATCCGCGCCAAGGCGGTGGGCGAAGGCGCCAACCTCGGGCTGACCCAGCGCGGGCGCATCGAGGCGGCGCGGGCCGGCGTCCGGCTCAACACCGATGCGATCGACAACTCGGCCGGCGTCAACACCTCGGACGTCGAGGTGAACATCAAGATCGCGCTGATGATCCCGGAGCGCGACGGCCGCCTCGATGCGGATGCCCGCAACGCGCTCCTCGTCGCGATGACCGACGAGGTCGCCCACCTCGTGCTGCGCAACAACGAGCTGCAGACGCTGGCGCTCTCGCTCGCCCAGCACCGCGGCCTCGGCGAGGCCGGCTTCGCGATGCGGACGATGCAGGCGCTGGAGGCGGAAGGCCGCCTCGATCGCGCGGTCGAGTACCTGCCCGACGACGCGACGCTGACCGAGCGCATGCGCCGCGGCGAGGGCCTGACGAGGCCGGAATACGCGGTGCTGCTCGCCTACGCCAAGCTCTCGCTCTACGACGCGGTGCTGGCGAGCCCGGTGCCGGACGACCCGTACTTCGACCGCGAGCTGCAGCGCTACTTCCCCAAGGCCCTGCGCGAGCGCTTCCCCGATGCGGTGAGGGGGCACCGTCTGCGCCGCGAGATCATCGCGACGGCGTTGTCGAACATCATCGTCAACCGCGGCGGCATCTCGCTCGTCACGCGGCTGACCGACGAGACCGGGGCGGACGCCGCCACCATCGCCAAGGCCTACGCCGTGACCCGCGACGCCTTCGGCCTGATGGAGCTGAACGCGGCCATCGACGGGCTGGCCGGGCGGATCGGCGGGCAGGCCCAGATCGGCCTCTACGCCGAGGTGCAGGACCTGCTGGTCAACCGCATCGTCTGGTTCATCCGCAACCTCGACCTCGCCGGCGGCATCGCGCCCCTGGTGGCGCGCTATCGCGACGGGATCGCCGCGGTGCTCGCGTCCCTCCCCGGCGTCCTCGGCGCGGAGGCGAACGCGGCGATCGAGCGGCGGCGTGCCGACCTCGTCGGGCAGGGCATGGATGCGGAGCCGGCACTCCGCCTCGCCTCGCTGCGGGCGCTGACCTCGGCGCCCGACATCGTTCGCGTCGCCGGCACCAGCGGGCGGCCGGTCGCGGAGATCGCGGCTACGCACTTCGCGCTGGAGCGGGAATTCTCCCTCGACGCGCTCGCCGAAGCCGCCCGCGCGGCGCCGGTCTCCGACACCTTCGACCGCGTCGCGCTCGAGCGGGCGGTGGCCGGCATCTCGACCGCGCACCGGCAGCTCACCGCCGAGGTCGTCGGCGACATCGGCGCCGGCCCGGAGGCGGTCGCCGCCTGGGGCAAGGCCCGCGGCCCGTCGCTGGCCCGCATCCGCAGCGCGGTCGACGCCATCGCGGCCTCGGGGCTGACGGTCTCGAAGGCCACCGTCGCCGCGAGCCTGCTCGGCGACCTGGCACGAAGCTGACGCCGGATCGAGGACATGAAAAAGCCGGCCCGGCGCATGCGCGGGACCGGCTTTTCAGGGACCGGGCGGTTCGTATCGTAGGCTCAGAACGGGCCCATCCGCATGTCGAGCATGCGCTGGTTGTGCTCGAGCCAGAGGCGGAGCATCTGCGAGAACAGGCCGGGCTTCGGGGCAGGCTGGGTCATGGATCGCTCTCCGTGGGGCGACGGCCGCAGGGCCGTCCGTTCGCTCCGAAGATGCCGATCATGGTGCGCTGCAGCAATGGACAAGGTTGCACTTCGCGCATGCATCGGGCGCATGTGTGTAGCCAAATATTAACGGTTCGGCGTTGTCGCATGCGTGAGCTGCAGTATCCTGCAACCGGAGCGATAGCGTCCCCGCGGCGCGATCAGCCGGGGTGGACCGGCGCCGGCAGGACCGAGCGCGTCGGCCCCGACATCGCCGACAGCGCGAGGCCGAGCCCGAGGGCCGACACCGCGGCCGCGATCAGCGGCAGCTGACCGTAGCCGACGCCCGCGGTCAGCGCGACGCCGCCGAGCCAGGCGCCGGTGGCGTTGCCGAGGTTGAACGCGCCCTGGTTCAGGGTGGAGGCGAGGTTCGGGGCGTCGCTGGCCGCCTCCACCACCCAGATCTGCAACGGCGAGACCAGTGCGAAGGCGAGCCCGCTCCAGACCACCAGCGCCGTCAGCATCGCGATCTCGAAGCGGGCGACGCCCGCCAGCAGGGCGAGGACGGCGATGAGGCCGAGGAAGCTGCCGATCACCGTGGCGGTGAGATTCCCGTCGGCGAGGCGGCCGCCGATCAGGTTGCCGGCGGTGAGGCCGATGCCGGCGACGAACAGCGCGCCGGTGACGCCGCGGGCGCTGAGCCCGGTCACCCCCATCAGGAGCGGCGTGATGTAGGTGAACACCGTGAAGAAGCTCACTGAGGACAGGGTCGAGACCAGCATCGGCCGCAGCACCGGCCAGCGCCCGAGCGCCCGGAACTCCCGGGCCAGCCCGCCGCGCGAGCCGGGGAGCCCAGCCGGCACGAACAGCTGGATCGCCAGGCCCGCCGCGACGCCGATCGCCACCACCGCCCAGAAGGTGGCGCGCCAGCCCGCAGCCTGCCCCAGCGCGGTGCCGAGCGGCACGCCGAGCACGTTGGCCAGCGTCAGCCCGGCGAACATCAGCGACACCGCCTGGGTCCGCTTCTCCCGCGGGACGAGGTCGCGCGCCACGATCGCGCCGATGCCGAAGAAGGCGCCGTGGGCGAAGGCGGTGGCGATGCGGGCGAGCATCAGCGTCGCGTAGGTGGGCGCGACCGCGCAGGCGACGTTGCCGGCCAGGAACACCGCCATCAGTGCGAGCAGCGCGGTCTTGCGCGGCAGGCCGGCGGTGGCGATGGCGACCAGCGGCGCGCCGATCACCACGCCCATCGCGTAGCCCGAGACCAGGTAGCCGGCCTGCGGGATGGTGACGCCGAAGCTCTGCGCCACCTCCGGCAGTAGGCCCATGATCACGAATTCCGTGGTGCCGATCCCGAAAGAGGCGACGGCGAGGGCGAGAATCGGCAGCGAGACCATGCATGGGCTCCGTTGGCACGGGGGCGAAGGCGCGGGCGCCGATCCCTTTTGTGCGGTGCGGTATGCCCCAACATGGCGGATCGCCCTCGGTTGCGGACCGGCGGGCAATGGGATGCAGCCTTGTTCCAGAAACGGGTCTCAACCGTCGGGTGCGTCATCGCGCGATCGGCCTGGGATAACCGGCGGGGTGCGTACACTGACGCCCGCCGGGCGGTGCCGGAGCGCCTACCATCGAGGCCGTTGCGCCTGGCGATCCTGCCGAAGCGCCCCTCGGTTTCGGTGGAGACGACGTGATGAAGGCCCTCATCCTGGCGGGAACGGCCCTCGGTGCCGCCCTGATCCTGCTTCCCGCCGGCGCGGAAGCGCGCCCGTACGGCGGCGGCTAGGGCGGGCATGGCGGTTTCCGCAGCGCCGGCTTCGTCGGAGCGCGCGGCGGCTACGGCGGATACCGCGGCGGTCTTGCCGGATACCGGGGCGGTTACGGCGGCTACCGCGGCGGCTATGGCCGGGGGATCGGCTACGGCCTCGCCGGCGCCGGGATCGGATTGGGTGTCGGGCTCGCCGCCGGCGCGCTGGCCGGCGGCTACGGCGGGTACGATTACGGCAGCAGCTACGGCTACGGCGGCGGATATGGCTACGGCGGTGGTTACGGCTACGGCGGCTACGCGCCCGCCTACGGCGGCGGGTATGGCGGCTATGGCGGTTATGCGCCCGCATCCTACGGCTACGGCAGCGGCTGCACCTGCGCGGGCTACTGATCGGGCCGGGTGACGAACGCGACGGCGGGCGCTTGGCGGCTCCTCCGTCGCGTCCGCCCCGGTGCGGCGCCCTGCCCTACGGCTCGGTCAGGGGCAATCCGCGGCTCGGCGGGCTCCAGTGGAGGTCGGGCGTCGACGCGTAGAGCCGCCGGTGGGCGAGCACCGCGTAGGTGTCGGTCATGCCGGCGATGTAGTCGGCGATGCGCCGGGCGATGCGGCCGGCCGGTGCGCCGGACAAGCCCTCGCTCCATTCCACCGGCATCCGCGTCGGATCGGCCGAGAACGCCGAGAACAGGTCCGCGACGATGGCGTTCGCCTTCGCCCGCACCGCCATCACCTCCGGATGGCGGTACATCCGCGCGTAGAGGAAGCGCTTGATGTCGGCGTCGGCGGCCGCGATCTCCTCCGAGAACGCGATCACCGGAGCCTGCGCCCTACGGATCGCGGCGACGTCGCGGGGTGCGAGCACGGCCAGGCGGCGCCGGCTTTCCGCGATCACGTCCTCGACGAAGCGCGTGATCACCCGCCGGGCGAGCTCGTGGATGGTGCGCGACACCTCCAGCCCGGGATGCAGGGCGGCGATCTCGTCGAGCAATCCGCGCAGGAACGGCACCGCTTCAAGGTCGGCGAGATCGAACAATCCGGCGCGCAGGCCGTCGTCGAGGTCGTGGCTGTCGTAGGCGATGTCGTCGGCGAGTGCCGCCGCCTGCGCCTCCGGCCCGGCATGGTGCGCCAGTTCCAGGGGGTGCAGCGCGTCGTATTCGAGGATCGCCGCCGCGATGCCCGTGCGCGCGTAGCGCGGGGTCGGGCGACCGTCCGGCTCAAGCAGCGGGCCGTTGTGCTTGACCAGGCCCTCCAGCGTCTCCCAGGCGAGGTTCAGCCCGTCGAAGCCGGCGTAGCGCCGCTCCAGCCGGGTCACGATGCGCAGCGCCTGCGCGTTGTGGTCGAAGCCGCCATGCTCGGCCATGCAGGCATCGAGCGCGTCCTCGCCGGTATGGCCGAAGCAGGTGTGGCCGAGGTCGTGGCTGAGCGCGAGCGCCTCGGCCAGGTCCTCGTCGAGGCCCAGCGCGCGGGCGAGCGCCCGGGCGATCTGGCTGACCTCGAGGGTATGGGTCAGCCGGGTGCGGTAATGGTCGCCCTCGTGATGCACGAAGACCTGGGTCTTATGCTTCAGCCGTCGGAAGGCGGTCGAGTGCACCACCCGGTCGCGGTCGCGCTGGAAATCGCTCCGCGTCGGCGAGGCCGGCTCGGGGATCAGCCGTCCGCGGGTCGCGCCCGGGTCGGTGGCGTAGGCCGCGCGCCAGCGCTCACCGTTGGCGCGCACGCGGCCTCCCGCCCGGTTCGTGATGTGCTGCCGGCATGGTTCCCTCGCAGTTCGACGCGGCACGCGTTGCGGCGCGCCGTCGTACCCCATATCTTGGATCGATCACGCGCCGGGCAATCGCCCGCCGCGCCCGGACCCGACAACAGCGCCGATGGCTCTCCCGATGGCCGAGATCACCCTGACCCCCCGCGCCGCCAAGCGCATCAACGAGATCATGGGTGCCGAGCCCCCGGGCGCGCTGCTTCGCGTCAGCGTGAACGGCGGCGGCTGCTCCGGCTTCTCCTACGCCTTCGACATCACCCGCGACCAGGAGGCGCAGGACGTCACGATCGAGCGCGACGGCGCCACCGTGGTCGTCGACCCGGTGTCGCTCGAGTACATGGCCGGATCCACGATCGATTTCGTGAACGACCTGATCGGGCAGTCCTTCAAGATCGAGAACCCGCAGGCGACCTCGTCCTGCGGCTGCGGCACCTCGTTCTCGCTCTGATCTTTCGAGGGGCGCGGCGCTGTCCCGTGCGGCCCCGAGGGTAGTGTCGGGGCTGATTGCGGTCGCCGGCATCGTGGTGCCGGAACGACAGGCGCCGACAAGCGTGAGTCGCGACGTGGCGCACCGATTGCCTCGCGCGGCGAAATGCGGGACGACAGCGCCGTCTCCTCGGATAGAACATTCGTCAGCGGTCCGCACACGATGATCAGTCACCGAACGGTCCGCGCCAGCCTGATCCGGGCGGCCCGCCTCTGCCTCTGTGCCGGTCTCGTCCTCGGCGTCGGGACGACGGGCCGGCCTGCGGCGGCGCAGGAGGCGGCCTCGGCGGTTCAGGACGTCGTGCTGGTCGACGTCGCGTTGCCGCTCGGCGACACGGTGTTCAAGGCGGCGCGGATCACGGTCAGCGGCACGCGTCTCTCGCGCGACGACCTGACGGCGATCCTGAAGGCAGATTCGCCCGGGCCCTGGGCGCCCCGCCTCGCACGCCTGGAGGCGGCGAGCATCTCGATCCCGGTCCTCGTCTCCGAACATCCCGGCCCGGGCGGATCGCTGCAGACCGTGACCTATCGCGAGGTCGCGGCGCGCGACGTGCGCGCCGGCCGCATCGCCGAGCTGACCATGGCCGGCGCCGGGGTCTCCGTCACCGGCGCGCACCCGGGGTCGGGCACCTACGGCCGCATCGTCGCCAGCGACCTTGACCTCGCCGCGCTCGTCCGGCTCTCGTCGGAATCCGGCGACGGCAAGGGTCCGGTCCAGCGGATCTACGCCGCGATCCAGGCCTCGGACGTGACCTACACGGAAGCCTCAGGCGTCACGATCCGGATCGCCGGGCTCGAGGGCCGCGATTTCGGCGGACGCCAGGTCCCCGGCGGCTGGAACGGCGCGATGGCCGGGCTCGCCCGCGGGCTCGAGGCCGTCGACCCGGAGATGACGGCGGCCGAGCGCGGCAAGCTCGCGGGAACCGCCGCCGACCTGGCCGACGCCGTCGCGTTCGGCAGCCTCGAGCTGCGCGGCCTCGCCATCAGCCGGACCGGCGCCGGCGAGCCGATGCTGGTCGAGGTCGGGCGCCTGGCTCACGGCGGCACCGGCGCCGAGAGCGGCACGACCCTGGAGGCGATCGCGTTCGCGCAGGGCGGCCTTAAGGCCCGGCTCGCGCGTGTGGCGCTCACCGGCGTCTCCCTCGCCCCGACCATCGCGACCCTGCGCCGCCTCGCCGACCCGGACACCGCCGTCACCGACGAGGAGCTGCGCCGCCTCACCCCCGCGGTCGGCGGCCTGGCGCTGCAGGACCTGAGCCTCGACATGCCGGGCGCCCCGGCCCCGGTCGGCAAGGAGCCCGGCCGGACCGCATCCAGGCCTCCGGCCACCGCCAAGTCCGGCGATCCCCTCGCCACGCCCGCCGCCCCCGGTGCGGCACCGGTCCACCTCGCCCTTCGCAGCGGCGCCCTGACCTTCGGACCGCTGCGCGACGGGGTGCCGACCGCGAGCCGCCTCGATCTTTCGGGCCTGACGTTCCCCGCGGCGATGGTCGCCGGCATGCCGGTGCTCGGCGCGCTGCCGGATTACGGCTATGCCGATCTCGATCTCAACCTCGTGGTCGATTCCGCCTGGGACGAGGCCAAGCGCGAGGTCGCGGTGCGCGAGATGACGCTGTCGGGCCGCGACATCGGCTCGCTGCGGCTCGCCGGGACGATCGGCGGCCTCGGGCCGGAGCTGTTCGCCTCGCACATCCCGGCGGCGAGCCTGCTGATGCTGACGGCGACCGCCAAGGCCCTCGACCTGACGATCCAGAATACCGGCCTGTTCGAGCGCTTCCTCGCGGCCCAGGCCAAGGCCCTCAGCCTGAAGCCGGAGGAGCTGCGCCAGGAATACGTGGCGGCAACCCAGTTCGGCGTGCCGGCGATGCTCGGGAACTCGCCCGCCGCCCGGGCGATCGGCGCGGCGCTGGGCCAGTTCGTGACGAAGCCCGGCCGCCTGACGATGACCGCGAAGGCGAAGAACGCCGCCGGCCTCGGCTTCGCCGATTTCGGCTTGGCCCGCACGCCGGGTGCGGTGCTCGACAAGCTCGACGTCGACGCCAAGGTGGAGTGAGGCCGGCCCTTCCGCTCGAAGGAACGCTATTCCGCGATGACGCCGGGGAAGCGCTGCGCCAGGTCCTGTCGCGTCGCATCCGCCCAGGCGCGGTCCCGCTGCGGCCGCGGCCGGTCGAGCGGGATGGTGGCGACGAGGCTCGCCGGGCGCGGGGAGAGCAGCAGCAGCCGGTCGGCGACGGCGATCGCCTCGGCGACGTTGTGGGTCACCATCAGCACGCTCATGCCGAGCCGGTCGACGGTGTCGACCACGAGGCCGCGGAGCGAGGCGGCGGCCGCGTCGTCGAGCGACACGAACGGCTCGTCGAGCACCAGGAGCCGCGGGTCGTTGGCGAGCGCGCGGGCCAGCGCCACGCGGCGCTGCATCCCCAACGACAGCGCGCCCGGATAGCGGCCGCGCCAGGGGGCGAGCCCGAGATGCGCGAACAGCCCGTCGAGGTCGCGCCCGCGCTGCGGCCGCGGCATCGCGAGGCGCACGTTCTGCTCCACCGTCCGCCACGGCAGCAGGCGCGGCTCCTGGAAGACCATGCCCGGCCCGGTCTCCGAGGCGCGCGGATCCGGCACGATGGAGCCGTCGTAATCGGCGTCGAGCCCGAGCAGGATCCGCAGCGTCGTGGTCTTGCCGGCCCCCGAGGGCCCGATCAGGCAGGCGATCTCGCCCGGCCGGATCGCGAAGGCGAGGTCGCGCACCGCCTCCACCGGCTCGGCCGAGGCCGGATGGTAGACCTTTCGCGCGATCGCGACCGTGAGGACCGCGTCGGAACCCGACATCTCGTCGACGGCGGCGGACATCTTATCGCCAGCGGCGGACATGCGCTTCGAGCCGCTGCAGGAGGAGGATGTCGATGGCGATCATCACGCTCATGAACACGATGCTGTAGCCGAGGATCGCGGCGACGTCGGTGCTCTGGACGAAGTAGTAGTTGATCGCGAAGCCGACGCCGTTGGGGCGGCCGAGCAGCTCGATCACCAGCACGATCTTCCAGGCCAGCGACAGGCCGGAGCGCGCCGCGGCCACCACGTAGGGCTGCAGCTGGGGCACCAGCACGTGGGCGACCCAGGAGCGCCGGTCGAACCGGTAGGTCCGCGCCATCTCCTCAAGGCCCGGGTCGAGGTCGCGCGCGCCCTCCCGCAGGATGACCGCGACGTTGGGCAGCTTGTTCAGCACCACGGCCAGGATCGCGGCCGACTCGTTCAAGCCGACCCAGACGTAGGCCAGCACCGTGATCACCAGGGCGGGCGTGTTCAGCATCGCCAGCAGCGGCGTGTCGAGCAGGGTGTTCAGGCGCTTCGAGCGGCCGAGCGCGACGCCGAGCAGCACGCCGAGCACCATCGCGAGCACGAACGAGACGCCGACCCGCGTCAGCGTGATCCCGACATTGGTCCACAGGTCGCCGCGCGCCGATTCCCGGCCGATGAAGGCCGCCACGGTGAGCGGCGTCGGCAGCATCCGCGAGCCCGCGGCTTGTGCCGCAGCCTGCCACGCGGCGAGCAGCACCAGCATCGAGCCGAGACGGGTGAGGATGGCGCGGCGGTTCGAGGCGCTTGCGCGGATCAACCGGTCTTCCCGTCGTAGTACAGGCCCGGCGGCAGGCCGGTGCCGGTGCCGACGAGGCGTTCGCCCCCGAGCCTCGACATCACCGAGAACAGCCGCTCGCCGTCGCTGCGCTCCTCGGCCAGCGGGCGGCGCGGGATGCCGGCGAGGTATTCCCGCTTCAGGGCCTCGAAGATGGCGTCGTCGTCGGCGGCCATCAGCGGGCGCACAATCTCCCAGGCGGAGGGGTCGGCCGCGAGCATGTCCTTGGCCGCGCGCACCGCGCGCACGAACCCGGCCATCGCCTCGGGCTTCTCGGCGACGGTCTGCGCCTCGAACAGGTATCCGATCAGCGCGAACGCGCCCTTCGCGCCGAGCGCGCGCATCATGTCGTCGGCGCCGATCAGCCGGCGGAAGCCCTTGGCCTCGAGGCGTGCGCAGTAGGTCCAGTAGGTGAGCGCGGCATCCAGCGACCCCTGCTCGAGCTTCAAAGCGATCAGGGGCGGTGCGCCGTAGGCGATCTCGGTCTTGGCCTCGATGTCGAAGCCGGCCGCGTCCTGCGCCTGGGCCTTGAGCAGCAGCCAGTTCTTGTCGAGCGGCCCGCCGCCGACGCCGAGGCGCTTGCCTTCGAGATCCTTGAGGGTCTTCACCGGGCTCGCGGCGGGCACCATCACGGCGCCCTCGGAGGTCGAGGCCGGCACGTAGCGCATCGCCCGGCCCTCGTTGCCGAGGCGGGCCGCCCAGAGCAGGTCCCCGACGATCACGTCGACCTGGCCGCCCATGAAGGCGATCCGCGCCGCGTCGTTGCCGGCGAGCTTGACGAGGTCGAGGGTGAAGCCGTTGGCGGCGTCGAGCCCGCGCGCCTTGATCACCGCGGCTTCCCACGCGACCGTGCCGAACGGCAGGCTGCCGAGGCGCACGCTAGGGGCCGCCAGCGCCGGATGCGACAGCACCGGCAGGCCGGCGAGCGCGGCGGCGAGCAATCCGCGCCGTGACAGCATGGCGCCTTCTCCCTGGAGGTCTTGCCGGCCGGTTCGGCCTTGGGCCCGCCCCGGCCGGAGCGGTGAGGCTCCGACGCCGAAGGTGCCGTTGCCGAAAGGTCATAGGGCGCAGCACGCGGCCCGTCCACAACCGCCTTGCGCGGGAGCGGTGGCCGGGGCAGGCTCGAAGGGGACAACCAACATCGGAAGAGAGATCATGGCCGAGCCACGCGAAGGCGCCCTGGACGACGAGACCATCGCCGCTCGGATCGCCGCCGAGATCCCGGCCTGGCGCTACGAGGACGGGTGGATTCGCCGCACCTACAAGACCGCGAGCTGGAAGAGCACGCTGATGGTGATCAACACCGTCGGCCACCTCGCCGAGGCCGCGTGGCACCACCCCGACCTGACCGCCTCCTACGCCTGGGTCGAGGTGCGGCTGATGAACCATGCCGCTAAGGGCATCACCGACAAGGACTTCGCGCTGGCGCGCAAGATCGAGGAGGTCGTCTCCTGGCAGCCGGGCCTCGAGGGCCAGGGCCTGGAAGGGACGCCGACGGACGCACGCTTCGCCTACGTCAAGTACGAGAAGTAGGCCGATCCTCACGACACGCTCATGGCATCGCGCGGCGGTGACGCTCGATTCCTTACGTGGGCGGCTCGATCTTGGCGGTGCGGTTCCGGCAAGGGGCCGCGCCAGCCCCGCGTGAGACCATGCCGAACCTTCGATCCGCCCTCGCCGCCGTCGCCGGCCGCCCGCCCGCCATCCCGGACGCGCCCGCTCTCAGCTTCACCATCGGGCAGGATGCCGGCGGCTGCTGGGTCGCGCTGGAGAGCCACGGGGTCGCCGGCGGCCTGTTCCGCAACCGCGACGACGCGCTCCATTACGCCGGGGGCGAGATCCGGAACGGGCGCGGCGAGATCCGCTTCGCCACCGGCCCCATCGCCTTCAAGGCCGGATGCTGAGGCGCCCCGCGGTCACTGCGGGCTCTTCACCCGGCGGCACTCGGTCTTGAGGTAGGAGGTCTTGCCGATCTCGTCGCGCAGGTCCGTGCGGGCGATGATCTCCTGCCAGCCGTTGGTGCAGCCGAGCTCGTTCGCGACGCGGACCTTGCGCACCTCCAGGGCCTTGTCGTCGGTGCAGGCTTCCTGCGCGATCGCGTTGGCGCAGACGAGGACGACGGCGAGGAAGGTGTTCACGGCAAGGGCTCTCCCGCGGGAAGGACGTGGCAGCCCTACGCACGAGCCGTGCAGGAGGTTTCGCGCCGGGCGGCGCGGGGGCGTCGCCTTGCGTCGACCGGGCCGAGCTTCACGCCACGGCGACGACGCGGTCGGCCGCGTAGGTCGCGCCCTCGACCGGGTTCGCCACCCAGCGGCAGCGTCCGATCGTCATGTCGTGCCCGGCATGGAAATGGCCGGACACCCACAGGACGGGACGCGCGGCGTCGTCGAGCTCGTCGAGCACCGTGGTCGCGTAGAAGGCCGGCACCCACCACGGCACCCCCGGCGCGTCGCGGAAGGCGTCGGCCGCACGTGGGCTCGGGGGATGGTGCGTCACCGCCACCGTCGGCCCGTCGAACGGCTGCGCCAGGGCCGCCAGCAGCCGGCGGCGCTCGGAGGCGTGGGCCGCCATCGCGTCGGCGGGAAGCCAGGCGGTGCCGTCGGCCTTGCGGATCGAGCCGCGGTACTCTCGCGAACCGGTGATCGGGTCGGTCATCCGCTCGGCCGCGTAGCTCACCGGGTCGGCCGGCCGGTCGGGTGCGTCCGCCGCGAGCCAGCGCCCGGCTAGGGACCAGTCGCTCCACAGGGTCGCGCCGACGAAGCGGACCCCATCGAGGACGCACGTGGCGCCGTGCTGCAGCAGGTGGATCCGCGCACCGGCGCCATTCAGGCGCTCGACCTCCCCTGCTAGTGCGGCGAGGAGCTCGGGGGCGGTTCGCGCGTCGCCGGTCGGCGCATAGTGCTCGTGGTTGCCCGGCACGAGCACCACCGGTCGGCCGCCGGCCAGCGCCAGCACGGCGGCGAGCCCGCGCTCGGGGTGGCCCTCGTACAGATCGCCGGCGCAGACCATCACGTCGAACGCCCCGCTCGGTGCGGCGATGAGATCGAGGCGGCGGCGCTCGAGATGGAGGTCGGAGATCGGGAAGATCCTCACGGGGGCGGTCCTGCTTCCTGGGCGGCGCGGCGCTCGGCGGAGGCCGCGCGAAGGATGTCGCCGGCCGAGTCCGCGTTGAGGATGGCGATCCCGGCCGCGGCGATCAGGTCGGGCCAGGGCGAGGGCTGCAGCGCGGTGGCGAGCCCGGCCGCGATGATCGCCAGGTTGGCGTAGGCGTCGTTGCGGGCCGACAGCCAGGCCGCCCGCGTCAGGCTGCCGGCGCCGTCGCGATGGCGCGACAGCATCAGGGCGCAGGTCAGGTTGACGGCGAGCGCGCCGAGGCCGGTGAGCGTCAGAGGAAGCGGCGCCGGCGCGCTCAGGTCCGAGACCTTCTCGTAGGCCGCGTAGGCGGTCGCGAGGGCCGGCACCATCAGGATGCCGGCCATCAGCGTGCCGAGGCGGGCGCGGTTGACCGCGCTCCAGCCGAGGCCGGCGAAGATCAGCAGGTTGATCGCCGCGTCCTCGAGGAAGTCGAGGCTGTCGGCGATCAACGCCACCGAGCCGATCGCCAGGGCGACCGCGATCTCGATGCCGAAGTAGCCGAGGTTCAGCCCCGCGACGCGCGCGACGACGGGGCGGAGCGGGGGGGAGGCGGTGGAGTCCACGCGGGCGACGGTGTCCGTTGACGGGCCGGGCCGCCTCTTCGCCCACCGCGCGCGGGCTGTCGACCCGGCCTCGGCGTTTCGCCCGGCTGGATTCGGCGCCCGACCTGTGCGAGGCGGGGCCGCGGCCGGACCGAATCCGTGCGGCCGGAACGAGGAGTTTCAGATGTTGCCCGAATTGCGCGTTCTCTACTTCGAGGACCTCGAAGTCGGGCTCTCGGAGACCCTGTCGAAGACGATCGCCTCCTCCGACGTGATCGGCTTCGCCGAGATCACCGGCGACCGCAACCCGATCCACCTGTCCGAGCACTTCGCGGCGCGCACGCCCTTCGGCACCCGCATCGCCCACGGCCTCTACACCGCCGGGCTGATCTCGGCGGTGCTCGGCACCCGCCTCCCCGGCCCCGGCGCGGTCTACATCAGCCAGACCCTGAACTTCCGCGCGCCCGTGCGCATCGGCGACACCGTCGACGTGACCGTCGAGGTAGCCGAGCTCGTGCCCGAGCGGCGCCGCGCCCGCCTCAAGTGCACCTGCTCCGTGGCCGGCGAGGTCGTGCTCGACGGCGAGGCCCTGGTGAAGGTGCCGACCAAGGCCGAGGCCGACCCGCTGGCGATCCGCATGGGCGGCCGCCCGCCGGCGTGAGCGGAGCCGGACCCTAGGGCCGCCGACCGCATGTGCTCCGACGCGCGGTCCGTGCAGCCGATCCCGATCACCGATCCGGCCGATCCGCGCCTCGCCCCCTATGCGGCGATGCGCGAGCGCGACCTCGTCGGGCGGGCCGGTCGCTTCATCGTCGAAGGCGAGGTCACGCTGCGGCTGATGCTGTCGCCGCAGGCTCGCTTCCGCACCGAATCGATCCTGTTGCTGCCCGAGCGCGTCGCCGGCCTCGCAGCCGCGATCGAGGCCGGCCCCGGCACGCCGCCGGTCTTCGTCGCCGACCGCGCGGTGATGAGCGCGGTGGCCGGGTTCCCGATCCATCGCGGCGTGCTCGCCGTCGGCATCCGCGGCGACGGCGTGCGTGCGGACGCGATCGTCCCGCCGGCGCCCACCCCGGCGCTGGTCGTCGGCCTGGCCGGCTTGACCAACCACGACAACGTCGGCGGCCTGTTCCGCAACGCCGCAGCCTTCGGTGCCGACGCGGTGCTGCTCGACGCCGGCACCTGCGATCCGCTCTACCGCAAGGCGATCCGCGTCTCGGCCGGTGCCGCCCTGACCGTGCCCTTCGCGCGCTTGGATCCCGGCGCCGACTGGCTCGCGACCGCCCGCGCCCTCGCCCTCGAGCCGCTGGCGCTCAGCCCGTCCGGGCGAGAGGACGTCGCCGACCTGACGGCGCCGGCCCGCACGCTGCTGCTGCTCGGCACGGAAGGCCCCGGGTTGCCGGCCGACGTGCTGGCGCGGATGCGCGGCCTGCGCATCGCGATGGCGGCGGGCTTCGACTCGCTCAACGTCGCCACAGCCGGCGCGATCGCCCTGCATCGCCTCTCCGGCGGGGGCCGCGATGCGCGCGACAATGCGCACCCATTGCCTTGACCCCGCCGCGAGCTAGCTTGACAGCAGGTGGACCGGGCGGGAGCCGGTCGTCCGCCGGGTGGTTCTGGTCTGGGAGTCGGGCGCGTTGCTTCAGTCACGGGAGGGCCTGCGGACATTGTCCGGGCGCCGGGTCGTCGTCGTCGGTGCCGGGCCGGGCGGCCTCGCCACGGCCCTGCTGCTGGCGCGCGCCGGCCTTCAGGTCACGCTGATCGAGAAGGACCAGCAGGTCGGCGGCCGCACCAAGACGGTCGAGGCCGCCGGCGGCTACAAGTTCGACATCGGCCCGACCTTCTTCCTCTATCCACAGATCCTGGCCGACATCTTCGACAGTTGCGGCGAGCGGCTGGAGGATCACGTCAAGCTCGAGCGGCTCGATCCGCAGTACCACCTCGTGTTCGAGGCCGGCGGCGAGATCCGCGCCACCGGCGACATGGACCGCCTCGAAGCCGAGATCGCCCGCATCGCGCCCGACGACGCCAAGAACGTCAAGCAGTTCTTCGCCGACAACCGGGTCAAGCTGAAGTTCTTCAAGCCGGTGCTGGAGCAGGCGTTCCACACCCTCCGCAGCATGGCGAGCCCGGGGATGCTGCGGGCGCTGCCCCACCTGCATCCCGGCCGCAGCGTCGACCGCGACCTGCAGCGCTACTTCAAGGATCCGCGGGTCCGCCTCGCCTTCGCGTTCCAGACCAAGTACCTCGGCATGTCGCCGTTCCGCTGCCCGAGCCTGTTCACGATCCTGTCGTTCCTCGAATACGAGCACGGGGTCTACCACCCGGTCGGCGGGTGCGGCGCGATCTCGGAGGCGATGGCCGGCCTCTGCCGACGCATGGGCGTCGACATCCGGCTCGGGACCTCGGTCGAGCGCGTCACCTTCGACGGCAAGCGCGCCGACGGCGTGATCGTGGACGGAGAGCGGATCGCCGCGGACGCGGTGGTGATCAACGGCGACTTCGCGCAGGTGATCCAGGATCTCGTTCCCGAGGTGCACCGCCCGCGCTGGCGCGACCGGAAGATCGAGAAGGCGCGCCTCTCGTGCTCGACCTTCATGATGTACCTCGGCATCGAGGGTAAGATGCCCGAGACCCTCGGGCACCACACCATCCTCCTGGCCGAGGACTACGCGCGCAACATCCGCGAGATCACCGACGGCATCCTGCCGATGCAGCCCTCGGTCTACGTGCAGCATGCCGGCTACACCGACGGCGGCATGGCGCCCCCCGGCCATACCGCCCTCTACGTCCTCGTGCCGGTGCCGAACCTGAAGGCGGGGATCGACTGGCCCGCCACCCGTGCGACCTATCGGGCCCTGGTGCTGGAGCGCCTGAAGCTCCTCGGTCTCGACGACATCGAGAGCCGCATCCGCTTCGAGCGGATCGTCGACCCTGTCGAGTGGCGGGACGAGTTCGCGGTCTACGAGGGCGCCACCTTCAACCTCGCCCACGACCTGATGCAGATGCTGTACTTCCGCCCGCACAACCGCTTCGGGCCGGGGCTCTACCTCGTCGGCGGCGGCACGCATCCGGGCTCGGGCCTGCCGGTGATCTACGAGGGCGCGCGCATCTCCGCCCGCCTGCTCATCGAGGAGCTGGCCGGCGCCCGCGTCGCCGAGACTTCCGGCGTGCCCGAGACCGCGGCGCTCGCCACCGGCGGCGAGACCTCGTGAGCGTCGCTGGGCCCCGCACGCTCCGTACGCCGACTCCCATTCCGCATTCCGGCCGCGCCCCGAGGCGCCTCGCGCTCGCCGCGGCGGCCGTCTTCGTCGCCCTGCCGGCGGCGGCGGCCACCGTCGAGGTGGTGGTGGATGGGGCCGACCCCGGCACCTCCGTGTCCGTCGCCCTGTGCCAGGGCGGCCTGTCCGAGGATGCCTGCAGCCTCGGGCAGGAGCTGACCGCGCGCGGCGGGACGGTGAACGTCGTGTTCCGCGACGTTCCGGCCGGCCGCTACGCCGTCGCGGCGTTCGAGGACGTCAACGGCAACCGCAAGCTCGACCGGACCGGCCTCGGCCTGCCGACCGAGCCCTACGGCTTCTCCGGGGGCGTCGGTCTCAAGGCCCGCCCGACCTTCGCGCAGGCCGCCTTCGACCTGCGCGAACCCGGGACCGCGCTGCGGGTCGGCCTCGCCCGCGCCCTGCCCCGACGCTGAGGCGCCGCGTGACGGAGCCTCTCGTCCGCGTCGCGGGCGCCGCCCTCGCCTATCGCGATCGACGCGTGCTCGACGCGGTCGATCTCGTCCTCGGCGCGGGCGAGATCCTGGCGCTGCTCGGGCCGAACGGCGCCGGCAAGACCTCGCTGATGCGCCTGATCGCGGGGCGCCTCGCGCCGCAGGCCGGAACGGTGCGGGTCGGCGGCCAGGATCCGTTCCGGGTGCGCGCAGCGCGGCGGGCGATCGGCTGGGTGCCGCAGGAGATCGCGCTCTACCCGCGCCTCACCGTCGCCGAGAATCTCGGGGTGTTCGCGCAGCTCGCCGGCATCGGGCGGCGTGAGCGCGCCATGGCCGTGGCGGAGGCCATGGCGCTCACCGACATCGCCGAGTCGGCCGGGCGCCCGGTCGGGCTGCTCTCGGGCGGCTACCAGCGGCGGGTCAACATCGCGGCGAGCCTGATGTGCCGGCCGGCCCTGGTGCTGCTCGACGAGCCGACGCAAGGGGTGGATCTCGTCGCCCGCGCCGCGATCCACGCCGTGCTCGGGCGCCTGCGCGAAGAGGGCACCGCCATCCTGATCGCCACCCACGACTTCGCCGAGGCCGAGCGCCTCGCCGACCGTGCCGCCTTCATGGCCGGTGGCCGCATCGTCCGCGAGGGCACGCTCGCGGACATGCTGGCCGAGCTTCGTGCCGGCATTCCCGAACGCGAGGTCGCCCTCAGCCTGCCGGCCGGCCCCGCCGCCGAGGAGGCCCTGCGCCGCGCCGGGTTCGCGCCCTCGCACACCCCCCTGGTCTGGCG
>NZ_VRVH01000560.1:0-1329 GCF_008040095.1 Methylobacterium sp. WL6
GCTCGTCGCGATGTGCGCGGTCGGCCTCGTCGCGCCGCAACTGCTGTGGGTGCTCGACTTCCTCGGCACCGCCCTCGGCTGCCCGATCACCGGGATGACCGCCTACATGTTCGATCGGAGCACCGCGCCGTTCCTGCGCGGCCTGTCGGGCTTCCACGGCTGGCTGCCGTTCCTGCTGATCTACCTGGTCGGCCGCCTCGGCTACGATTGCCGCGCCCTGCCGACCTGGACCGCGCTCGCGATCGTCACCCTGCTGGCGTGCTTCTTCCTGATGCCGCCGCCGACGCCGGAGCCGGGCCTGACCCCGGTCAACATCAACTACGTCTGGGGCATGAGCGACCGGGCGGCGCAGACTTGGGTTCCGGCCTGGGCCTGGCTCGCGGGCCTGATCGTCGGCCTGCCGACCCTGCTGTTCCTCCCGACCCACCTCGCCCTGCGCCGCTGGGCGCCGGCGCGATCGCGACCCGCTGCGGGATGACGGAACGCGCGGAGCCTCTTCCCTCCCCCGCAGAGGGGGGAGGGACGGTGGGGGGCCTGTCTTCGTTCGAGGCCCGGGAACGAGGTCGGCGTCCGCTCGGTCGAAGGCGGGGCCTTCGTCCAGAGCGATCCCGTCAGGCGCCGTCGCCGCCCGGCACCAGCGTGATCACCGTCTCGGTCGCGGCGTCGACCGCCGCGCGGGAGTACAGCAGCGGACGGTAGGCGCGCCGGGCCCAGGGCTCGGCATGGTCGGCGTAGTGCGGGCTCGCCGGGTGGCCGGATTGGCCCGGCGCGTTGACGAAGACGCCGGCATCCCAGTCGCCGACGTCGAGCACCATCCGGAACGAGGCGCCGTGCGTCATCCGGAACGTCGCGGGGTCGTACTCGGCGTGCATCACGCAAGGCCCCGCCCCCGGCATCGGCAGGGGGCCGACATCGTGGCCGGTGAAGCCGCGCGGGCCGAGCGGGTGCGCGAACAGCGCGTGGTGCAGGCGGCCCCAGGCCCAGGCCGCGGGATCGGGGCCGAGGCGGGCCGCGCAGTCCCGCCAGGCCGCCGCCAGGGTGCGTTCGACCAGCGCGTCGCGGGCGGCGCGGTCGAGCGGCGGGCGCGGCGTCTCCAGGCGGTCGAGCAGGGCCTGCAGGTCGCCCGGCGGCAGCAGGCGCCGGGTCTCTAAATCGGGCACGAGGGCGTGCAGCAGGGCCGGGCGCAGGTGGTGCACCCAGAACACCTCCACCAGCGCGGCCGAGGCCGAGCCCTCGTGCAGGTGCCCGTCGAAGGTCTCGAGCAGGGCGATCGCCCGGCGGGCCTCCGCGTCGGCGGGCGCGGCCAGCGTCGCGGCGAGGTGCGCCAGC
>NZ_VRVH01000561.1:0-1328 GCF_008040095.1 Methylobacterium sp. WL6
CCGTCGCTCCCCTCTCCCCCCCTGCTGCGCAGGGTACCCTCCCCCGCCAAGGGGGGAGGGAAGAGTGGTGCCGCTTCCCTCTCGATCGCCTCGCTCACCGGCACGGGGCATGCCGGCGGTGCCGGGATCGCGCATCGGCGCATCGGCGAGGCGCTGCGGCTCGCCGGGCACCGCGTCGCGGAGTTCGTGCTCGCGGACGAATCGCCGCCCGCCGCGGCGGAATGGACCGATGCGTTTCCCGTCGCCGAAGCCGCGATCCACGCCGGCGACCACGACCTCGTGCTCGCCGGAAACCTGCACGGCGCCACCCGAAGCCTCGCCGTCGCCGGGCGCCTCGCTGCCGAGCGGCCCGTCGCGCTCGTCCTGCACGACCTGTTCCCGCTGACCGGCCGCTGCGCCCACCCCCGCGGCTGTGCCCGGATCGAGACCGTCGGCTGCGACGCCGCCTGCCCGACGCCGGACGAGTATCCGCAGCTCGGCCGGCATCGCATCGCCGGTGCGCAGGCCGGCAAGCGTGCGGTGCTCGCCCGGCGGGACGGTCCGATCCTGCTCGCCAACTCGGCCTGGACGGCGTCGCGCGCCCTGGCGCTCGCGCCGCCGGGCGCCGTGGTCGCGCCCCTGGCGCTGGCCTTTCCGACGAGCGTCTTCCGGCCCTGCGATCGTTCGGCCCTGCGCCGCAGACTCGGGCTTCCCGCCGACGACCTGCTGATCCTGGTCTCGGCGGTGGTGCTCGACGGTCCGGACAAGAACGTCGGCGATCTCGCCGACGCCCTGCGCCGCGTCGCCGGTCCCGGCGTCGGCTTCGTCGCGATCGGCCGGCTCGACCATCCCGCGCGCCTCGCCCTGCCGAACCTGTTCGCGCCCGGGCTGATCGCCGACGAGTCGCACTTGGCCGCCTGGTACGGCGCCTGCGACCTGCACGTCACGGCGAGCCGGCTCGAGACGCTGGGGCAGACGCCGATCGAGGCCGGCCTGTGCGGAACGCCGACGCTGGCCTATCGCACCGCCGGCCTGACCAGCTCGGTGATCGACGGCATCTCCGGGCGGCTCGTCCCGGTCGAGCCCGGCGCACTGGGCGATGCCCTCGTCGAGCTCGTCGCCGATCGCCAGGCGCTCGCCCGGCTCGGCGCCTTCGCACGGATCACCTTGGAAAGCCGGTTCAGCCCGGCTTCCTGCGCGATCTCGCTCGACCGGGTGTTTCGCGAGCGCGGCCTGCTGCCGCCGGACGGGGGCCGCCTGCGCTTCGCGCCGGCGCTGCTCGGCCATTTCCCGTTCGCCGCGATCCCGGCTGCGGCCGCCACCGGCCTCGTCGCCGCGCCGTCCAACCC
>NZ_VRVH01000562.1:0-1324 GCF_008040095.1 Methylobacterium sp. WL6
CCACCGCATCACCCTGCGGGCGCGCACCGGGCTCACGCCGGCGATGCGGCTCGCCGCCGGCCCGCGCCGCTTCGCCATCCGGACGATCGTCGATCCGGACGAGCGCGGCCGCGACCTCGTCTGCCACGTCGAGGCCCTGTCGGAGGCGAGCCCATGACCGACGCATCGCCCGGCACGGCCCTCGCCCCGCCGGCGCCGAGCCCGCTCCTCGCCCTGCGCGCGGCGCTCATCGCGCGGTTCTCCACCGATGCCGCGCTCGCCCGGCTGATGGGGGGCACGTTCCGGCTCTACGACGAGCCGCCGGCCGGCGCGCAGCCGGTCTACGCCCTGTTCGGCGACGCCGAGATCCGCGACGATTCCGTCGACGGCGCCGTCCGCCACCAGCACAGCCACGCGCTCGTGGTCTTCGCCCGGCCCGGCTCGGTCCGCACCGCGCTCGACGCCGCCGAGCGGATGTCGCTCCTCGTCGCCGATCCGGCCCTGGCGCTCACCGGCCACGCCCTCGTGACCCTGCGCGTCCAGGCCATCGCCGCGCGGCGCGACGAGCGCACCGGCGAGGCCCGCGCCGTCCTCACGCTCCAGGCCGTCACCGAAAGGAACCCGACATGACCGCTCAGAAGGGGAAGGACCTGCTGGTCCGCGCCGGCAACGGCGCCGGCGGCTTCGTCGCGGTGGCGGGCCTGCGCGCCCGCCAGATCGCGTTCAACGCCGAGGCCGTCGACGTCACCAATGCCGATTCCGCCGGGCGCTGGCGCGAGCTCCTCGCCGGCGCCGGCGCGCGCCGGGCCGCGATCTCGGGCTCCGGCGTGTTCCGCGACGAGGCCTCCGACCTGCGCCTGCGGCAGGTGTTCTTCGACGGGGTCATCGAGACCTTCCAGGTGGTGGTGCCCGCCTTCGGCACCCTCGAGGGGCCGTTCCAGATCACGGCGCTGGAATACCGCGGGGATCACGCCGGCGAGGTCACCTTCGACATGAGCCTGGAATCGGCCGGCGCCATCGCCTTCACCGCGCTCTGAGCCGGCACGGGCATCCCGACGCCGGTCGGCGAGCGCGACCGCGCGCCGCCGCCGGTGCGGCGGACGCCGTCGGCCGGTTCCGGTCGAAGGCCACCCAGGAGAACCCCTTCATGGTCAACCGCAGGCGCGGCGAGGTGCCGCTCGATCTCGGCGGCACCCGCTACACCCTCTGCCTGACGCTCGGCGCCCTGGCGGAGCTCGAGGCCGCGCTGCGGGCGGGCGACCTCGTCGGCCTGGCCGAGCGCTTTTCCTCCGGCCGGCTCGCGGCGCGCGACCTGATCGCGCTGCTGGGCGCGGCGCTCCGGGGC